>DATNCZ010000220.1:0-5854 GCA_035553335.1 Gemmatimonadaceae bacterium | reverse complement strand
GCGTTCCTGATCAGCGTCGTGTGTGACGGGAACGGGACGTATGTGCTCGGGAACGGATTCGCATTCGGAAGCGACAGCGCGCCGATACCCGGCTTGCCGGCGCTGTCACGCCCCGATGCGGCGCTGGCCGTTGCGCCGGCGGTTGCGGAACTGGACGCCGCGCCGGTCGACGGCGACGCGGCTGGCGTCGGTGCCGGATTTTGCGCGCATGCCACTCCAGCGGCGCAGAGAAGGAAGAGACTAGTGATTCGCATCCAGAGATGAGCCTCGCGGGTGAGTGCTTCGAGTTGATGCCAACGTTGGACTGATCGGCAGATCAGTACAGATCGCGGCGACTCCCAGATCATCGAACACGCGCCATTCGGAAGGGGTGTTTGCAGTCCACACAATCACCCTTCCGCCGGCCGCCGTTACCTCCTCGACCAGCGCGCGATCGACGAACTCGTGCCACTGCCAGAGATCCGTCGCACCGGCGGCCCGGAGAGCGTGGGCGCTGTCCACGAGCCGGCTGGTCTGAAGAATCCCGGTGCGAAGTTGCGGCAGCAACTGCCTCATGCGCAAGATCACTTGGTGATCGAACGAGTGGACCGAAGCCTCGGCGGAGCTGCGCCGGATGACCTCGGCGAGCTCGGCCTCGACCTCGCGGTTCTTGATCTCGACGTAGGCATGTGCCTTTCCGGAGACCAGCTCGAGAACCGCATCGAGCCGCGGCAGCAGCGGGGCTGCCGCGTGCAGCGTGTCGTAGTAGGTGCCTCGAATGGATAGCGCGACCCTGGACGTCACCACGGACTCGTCGTGATTGACGACACAGACGCCGTCCGCGGTTACATGTACGTCCAGCTCGATACCGTGGAATCCAAGATCGATCGCTCGCTGGAATGCATCCAGCGTGTTCTCGGTGAAAACGTCATGGACTCCGCGGTGCGCGATGAACTCCATCAGGCCCGGCTTGAGGGCGGAGTTCCTCCGGTGAAGCCGTGCACGAATAGATCATAGATGAGCCGCGACGCGATCCCGACATTGAGCTCCGTGTCGGACACTCCCCACTGGCGCGGCCCGCTCATCATCGCGAAGAGCATGTCGGCGGCGAATGCGGTGGAGACCGGTGCCTCGAATTCCTGGCGCACGCGATCGAGGATGTCGCGCAGGACATCGACGTACTGCTTTCGCTTGAGCTCGACCGCTTCGCGGCGCTCGTCCGAGCCGTCCGGCGCGGTCTCGTGCGACAGAACTCGCACGAATGCGGGGTGCTCGTTGGAATACGAGACGTGATTCTCCACGAACTGGAGCAGCTGGTCAGTCGGCTTGGTAACGCGGGACAGAGCCTGGGCCGCCGAGGCGATGAGGGCGTCTATGGTGCGGGACTGAATCTCGTAGAGGAGCGATGACTTGCCGCGGGTGTAATAGTAGATGCCGGACAGCGAGATGCCGGAATCGTGTGCGATGTCACGCATGCTCGTTCCGCTGTAGCCGCGGGTCGCGAAGGTCGTGGCAGCGGCGGCCAGGAGCGTTTCCAGCTTGGGCGCGCGCGGGGTACTGGCGGCTGGAGCTGAGGTCGGGTCGGCGGGGGTGGGCGTTGTTTCGTCGGGCATCGTCCTGTACCTCTTGAGACTGGGCGGGTTCCTGACCGTCGAACGGTCGTTCTAAAGAAGCTAGCCAGCTGACGTAAATCCGTCAACCGCTGCCACTTAACATATGTCGCCGGATAACGTCTATTTAGCGTGTGGAAGTCACTGCTCAGCCGGTCGCCGAAGAACCAACTGACGCGGAACTCATTCGCCGATGGCGGATCGGTGAAAGCATGGCGGCCACGAGACTGGTCGAGCGGCATGCTCCCGGGCTGGCGCGTTTCGTCGCGGCCGAGGGAGAGCGCGACAGCGTGGATGAGGTGGTTCAGGATACGTTCGTTAGAGCGTTCGCGGCCATCGACAGCTTTCGCGGCGAGAGTGCCTTCCGAACGTGGCTTTTCACCATTGCACGACGCCTGATACTGGATCGACGACGATCGGAGCGACGAAGTAGAATGGTGGCGACGGTGGAAGAGGGCGATGCTGTTACGACGTTCGATGCGCTGGACACGATGGTGGCGGACGAATCGATGGTGCGGGTAAGGATGGCAGTGAACGCACTGTCGCAGAAGCAGAAAGAGGTTTTCATGCTCCGGCTGGAACAGGGGCTTTCGTACAAGGAGATCGCGGAGCTGGTTGGTACCACTGAGGGCGCAGCGCGCGTCCACTACCACAACGCGATGCGCGCGGTCAAGGAGTTTCTCGATGATGAATGATTGTGAGAACATAGCGGTTCGCGAAGCGTTGCCGGAGCTGATGCTCGGCACGCTGCCGGAGGCCGAGCGCGTGCGGGTGCAACAGCACCTGGATGCGTGCGACGATTGCTCCGCGGAACTCGCGATCATTCGCGCAGTGCGTGCAAGTGCAGTCATGCCTGCCGTGAACGTCGAGCGGATAGTTGCCGCAATCCCACCGTATCGTCGCAAGCGGACGAGCATGCGCAGAGTCTATCTGGAGCTTGCTGCTGCCTGCCTGATCGGGGCGGTTGGCATCTCCACCTTCGCGCTGCGCAATTCCGGACACGGCGCCACGCCGGCGGCGAATAGCGCTGCCGTTGTCGCGAGTCAGGGACTTGCACTCGTCAACACGAGTGATCTGAGCGACGATGGGCTGGCGCAGCTCACACGTGATCTCGACAAGCTTCAGGCGATGCCGACGGTCGATCCGGAATCCGTCACACCGGCTGCGCTCGAAGATGCACCAGAGCCTGCAAGCGCGGGAGATTCGGCATGAGAGCAGTCACCTTCATGACGGCTGCTGTGCTGTGCGTAACGAGCGTGGCAGGCGCCACGACCGCTAGCGCCCAGGGCCGTCGAATACGCCCGATGCGTCCGCCGCCGGCCCAGGGTGTGCAGCCGCACAGACAGGCGCTGGAGCAGGAGTTTCGCCAGCGCAGCGAGCAGATCGTTCGGCAGCGGCTCAACCTGAGCGACGATCAGGTCAATCGTCTGCGCTCTGTCAATGCAAGCATCGGTGGTCAGCGTAATGCGCTGCTGCAGCAGGAGCGCTCCGTTCGCATGAGTCTTCGTGACGAGATGGCCAAGGGAAGCTCGGCCGATCAGGCGCGGGTTGCACAGCTCATGGCGCAGGCGCACGACCTTCAGAGCAAGCGCTTCGCGTTGCAGCAGGACGAGCAGCAACAGCTCTCCAGCTTCATGACTCCTGTCCAGGTTGCGCAGTATGTCGGACTCCAGGCGCAGATCCGCCAGCGCATCCGCGAGATGCAGCGGACTCCGGACGGCGACCAGCCAGATCCCAACCCGTAGTAGTTGAAGCCGGCGGCTTGCCGCCGGCACGGGCCACCGGTAAGTTAGCGGCGGGTAAGAAGCCTCACATTCACCACCGCAAATGCGCAAACCGCTCGCGGCCGCTGTCGTATCGATGTTCCTCGCGTCCGTGCCGCGGGCACGCGCGCAGGACACCACCTCAGTCCAGCCCGTACTACCACCCATGCCCGTCGTGCGCGCGATGCTCTTTGGAGACGCGACGTACGTTGCAACGGACCGAAAGATTCCGTCAGGATTCGAGCTCGGGCAGATGGTCGGCCACGTCATCGTCTCCTTCAACGACCGGCTCAACTACTTCGGTGAATTCAGCGCCACGGCGCAATCAACCGGTTACGCCTTCGAGGTCGAGCGCTCGATTCTGCGGTACGACTTCAGCGATGCCGTGAAGCTGTCCGTCGGCCGCTACCACACACCGATCGGATACTGGAACACGGCGTTCCACCACGGCACCTGGTTGCAGACGACGGTATCGCGTCCGGAGATGATCAAGTTCGGCAGCCAGCTCATTCCCACGCACTTCGTCGGCGCATTCGCGGAGGGCAACCTTCCGGTGGATGAGCTCGGGCTGCAGTACATGGCCGGCGTGGGCAACGGTCGCGGCAGCGTGATATCGCGCGCTGGCGATGCGGGCGACGTGAATGGCAATCGCGCCTGGACGCTGGCGCTCTCCGCGCGTCCCTCGGCACTGTTCGGAATGCAGATCGGCGCTGATTACTATCGCGATCGCGTAAGCGAAACGAGCGGGCCAAGCGCGACCGAAGGAATCTCATCGGCCTACCTTGCGTGGCAGCGCGAGCGTCCGGAGTTCATCGCGGAATATGCGATGATCGACCACACCCCCGTTGCCGGCGGCGCTACGACGCACAGTCATGCGGGTTACGTACAGCTTGCGTATCGTCTCACGGGGGCTGCGCGGCAATTCAAACCGTACGTGCGCGCAGAGCGAACGACGATCGGGAAGGGCGACGTGATCTTCGCGCCGCTGAATCTGGGCTACGACGGCGGGATCGCCGGAGTGCGCTACGACTTCACGTCGTTCGCCGCGCTCAAGGGGGAATATCGACGCGAGCGATTCGAGACGTACAACTGGTCCAACGGCGCGTACGTGCAGGTCAGCTTTACCGTTCCCAACCTCGGCGGCGGCGACCACAACCCGGCGCAGCCATGATGCAACAGCAAAGCGTATCGCGATACGGAATGCGCGCAGCGCTTGCGCGATCGCTCGTGCATGTGATGCTCGGTTGCGCGTTGATGCTGTGCATCCCGTTCGGTCATGCCGATGCGCAGGGGGGCGGGTCCGGCGCGCGTCAGGCGGTCGCGATAGTGGTGAATCCACACACTGCCGTCACGGATATATCGTTCGCCGAATTGCGCAGGATCTTCCTCGGCCAGCAACAGTTCTGGCCTGACCGGTCCAAGATCACGCTGCTGGTTCGCGCGCCTGTTGCGCCCGAGCGGGCCGTGGTGCTGGACCTGATCTATCGCATGGACGAGGACCAGTTCAGGCAGTACTGGATCGGCAAGATGTTCCGCGCCGAAGTGGCCGGCGGTCCCAAGATCGTGTACAGCTCGGACATGGCCATCAATCTCGTGGACAACGTTCCCGGATCGATTACCTTCGTTCTCGCTTCGGCGGTAACACCCAACTCGAAGGTTCTCAGGATCGACGGCAAGCTGCCGTCGGACCCGGGGTATCCGCTCAAGTAGTCGTTGCCACGCAGATCGCTGTAATCATGCGCAAACCCGCGTGGCTGGCAGAGGTGATAGTTCAGTCGATTGCCGTGACCGTGAGCATTCTTCTGGCGCTGTGGGTGGATCAGTGGAAGCAGCGCAGGGCAGCGCGCGAGCTCGCGACCGAATCAATGTCCAACTTCGCCACGGAGATACGCCAGAACGAAGCGCGCGTCGATGACATTCTATTGTATCACGAAGGACTTCGCTCGATACTGCAGAAGGCGGAGAAGTCGCACTCGATACGCACTCAGGCGGAGTTCCAGAGCTCGGTAGGAATTGACGGCCTGCGCCCGCCCTTCCTGCTGCAGACAGCGTGGCAGACCGCGACCCTGACGGGCGCGCTTACGCATCTCGACTATGAAACGGTGCGCGCACTCTCTCTCACGTACACGCTCCAGGACCGCTTCCGTGAAGACAGTCGCGCGGGTTTCCAATCCATGATGGAGGCGAGCAACTTCAAGCCTGGCGACGCCGATATGGCTGTGCGCAGCGCCGACAATTATCTGCGCGAAGTCGTGACGTCGGAAAACGACCTGCACGCGACCTACGAGCAGGCCGAGCAGGTGCTGGGCAGGAAACTCAAGGAGATGGGCGTAACGCAGAAGGCTGACAGCGGCCCGGCTCCGTCACCGCCGCAACCAACGACCGGACAATGATCGCCTATCACGACTTCGCGCCGCACCTCATCAAGCGCGGCATGCTTCACGCTGATCAGATGGAGAACTTCGACGCTGCGGTTGCGGCTGCGAACGAGTGGCTCGAAGC
>DATNCZ010000219.1:0-13128 GCA_035553335.1 Gemmatimonadaceae bacterium | reverse complement strand
AGCCAACCTGCGCGGCGATTGTCTGCTCCGATAGCATGTGCGCGCGATATCGCCCGCTGAAGAACGGGACTCCTCGTTTGAGCTCTGCGAGGAGTCCCATCAACTCCTGCGTCAGCGTCGATACGGCGTTCTCGTATCCGGGCTTGCGCTTATCGGTCTCGCGAATTGTGAAGCCATCTTCCGGATGATAGTTGCGACGCCAGAATACATGATCGCGCAGCGCCTCGACGATCATGCGCTCCAGCAGGTCGGCGTTCTCGGCGCGAGGGCCCAGGAACCAGGCGCGAAGCGCTTCATGGGATTCCGAAGAATCCGGTGCAGGCGTGTCAGATGGCGTCATGCGCCTGTCGTGTGCGATACGTACGCCAGCACCGCCCAGTAGTGACAGAAGCTTCCAGCCATCACGAACAGGTGCCATATCTCGTGAAAGCCAAACGTGCGTGGCGCAGGATCGGGCCACTTGGTGGCGTATACGACGGCACCTACGGTATAGAACGCACCGCCCGCGATGATCCAGAGAAAGAACCCCAGCGGAGCGGCACCGAGCAACGGCTTCGCGACTATCATCGCAGCCCAGCCCATGCCCAGATAGAGTACGGTCGAGAACCAGCGTGGTGCCTGCATCCAGGACAGTTTCTGCACGATCCCCGCCAGAGCGATCATCCACACCGCGATCAGGAGACCGATGCCCAGCCGGCCTCGGAGCAGTACCAGACAGACCGGCGTATACGTGCCCGCAATCAGCACGTAGATCATCATGTGATCCAGGCGTCGCAGCATTGCCAGGCCGCGTTCCGAGCAATTGACCGAGTGATAGATCCCGCTGGCGCTGTACAGGAGCACGAGGCTGGTCCCGAATATCGCAAACGCCACTATCTGCCGGGCACTGTCGTTGGCGACGCCATTGGCGAGAAGGACCACCATGCCAACCGCCGCCAGCGCCGCGCCGAGCAGATGCGTGAGGGCATTGACTGGTTCGCGAATCGCAAGCCGATATCTATGTTGCACGGGTATGATCCTTGTATCGATGATGTAAGGTAGAAGGCCAGTGCCGCTGGCGGTGTCGGTATTTCCCTGAGATGACGACGGCAGTTCCCTTATGAAGAATCCGACGATGCCCGACGGTGTGAGGCCGACAGGGGTCGTAGATTTCGTTCAGAGCCCGTTTCTCGCGATCACTTCACTCATACCCATATGCCGCCGCTAACCTGGCCGTATACGCATCTGCTGATCAATCACTTTCCTATCGTCCTGGTGACCATGGGACTGGTTGCCGCCATTGGTGGTGTGTTGCTGCGACGTCGCGGTCTGTGGCTGTACGCGATGGGGACACTTACCGTCGCCGGGTTGTCCATATACCCGGTGCATTTCAGCGGCGATCAGGCGGACCACGCGCTACACGATCCATGGTACATCGCTCGTGGTGCGATCGACGCACACGACGACGCGGCCGGAATCGCCATGGTCATCATTCTGATTGCGGGCGTGGTGGCTGCGTACGGATGGTGGCGCGCTCTGCATCGACGCGATGAAATCATCCCTGTGTGGATCCGCGCTCTGGTACTCGTGGGCGCGCTCGCGGGCTTCGCGTCCGTAGCGTACACGTCGTATCTGGGAGGCAAGATAATCCACGACGCTCCCATACTGACGTTGCCCACGGCGCCTGCAAACCTTCCGCCGGGCATCGCCACTCCACCACGGGCGTCGGGTCCCGGGAGCGAGTAACCGGGAGCGAGTAATCGCGGCGCCGCGACGGCGTCAGCGCGCGCGGGCTGGTATGTAGGAGCAGTACGGATCGGAGGCGAGATAGTTGCCGGTAGTGGCGTAAGCGCGCGCGCGCGAGCCACCGCAGATCGTGCGATACTCGCATACGCCACACTTCCCCTCGAGCCTGTCCGTGTCGCGCAGCTCGCGGAACAGCGGGCTGTTCCGATAGACGTCCACGACGTCGTGTGTGCGCACGTTTCCAGCGCTCACCGGCAGAAAGCCGGACGGATATATGTCACCGCGGTGACTTATGAAGAGAAACCCGTTGCCATCGTTCACGCCCCGCGCGCGTCCAACCCCATCGGCAAGACTGAATCCGACTCCAGCCGTGAGCGGCGTCGCCGCTTGCTCACGTTCGCCCGCGCGTCGCTCCGCAACCTGGCGCTGCAGCACCACGCGACGATAGTGTGGCGCTGCCGTGGTCTTGATGTCGAAAGGCGCGGTCCTGGACAGGTCGTACAGTCGGTGAAACACGCTCTCGAACTCGTCAGCGGTCGTCAGGTCCGATGTTCTGGCGCGGCCGGTCGGGACGATGAAGAATACCGACCACAATGCGATCCCGAGTGTTGTGATGAACTGCACGATTGGCTCGACGTCGTGCAGGTTATGGCTCGATATGGTTGTATTGATCTGCGTCGAGAGACCGATCTTTCGCGCTGCATCGAGCATCCTGACAGTCCATTCAAATGAGCCGGACACGCCGCGGAATCGGTCGTGAATCGCCGCGTTGGAGCCATCGAGGCTGACAGCCAGACGTGCAAGGCCGACGTCACGAAGGCGGCCGAGGACGTCAGGCGTCATCAGCGGTGTGCCTGATGGCGTCATCGCCATGCGAAGTCCGATCGATGTACCGTGTCGAACCAACTCGACCGTGTCGTCCCGCTTGAGCGGGTCGCCGCCCGTCAGAACGAAGAGCGGCTTGCCAAACTGTCGCACGGTATCCATCAGGCGCTTTGCTTCTGCCGTGTCGAGTTCGCCGCGGTCACGGGCTGGCTGAGCGGACGCTCGGCAATGGAGGCATGCAAGATCGCACGCCTGCGTGGTTTCCCAGATGACTATGAACGGGGACTCGTTGAAGTCCGTGTTGCGGATGGACGGACGTGTGGACGACGTCACCGGGGCAGGCTCGGGGGTGGTTGGGGACATCAGACGCCGCGCGCGAGACGCACCGCCGCAATCACGATGATGATACCGAGCACGGCGTTCGCGCGCGCCAGGTGTGCCGCGTGACGCCTGAGCGCGATTGCGCGTGGAGAACCTGGTTTCTGGCGGCCGGCGGCTGGCCCCAGGATGAAATCATGAACGGCACTCACCACAACCATGGCCGTGACGGCGATGAGCTTGCAGGCGAGCGAGTGTCCGACGCCACTATGCCAGAATGCAGAGGAGGCCCACACGTCATCCCACTGGAGCCAGCCGCGGTAATGCAGATTGATCACGCCGGTGACGATGAGAATTGCGATTGCAATCCAGCCGGCGGTGCGGAATCTCAGTCCAAGTTCCCGAAAGAGACGCTGTCGCAGCTCCGGAGGCTCGACAGATCGAAGGAGCGGAGCGCCAATAATGGCGATGAACGACATGCCACCGAGCCAGAAGAGGGCAGTCAGTACATGGATCGTTACGACCGCGTAGTAGGTGGCCGACATATTGTGGATGCGCGCCGCTGGGCGATTTGACGTTGATCAGATGTGCCATGGAAGATCGCCTGAGACGCTACCGGGGTGCAGTGACGGTTGTCACAGTCCCGGCATTGCACGGGGGACCTGGCGCGACATAGGAATCCATCATCAGCACGAACGAACCCATGCCCGGAACGGAGCTCTCGATCCGCACGGGGAGGCGGCAACTGTCATCACTCAGAAATACGCGAATGATTCCCTCGCCACGGTAGCGTCGCGGATCATGCACACGCATCTCCATGAGCGTCGTTACATATGCATGGGATGCAGTCTGGACCACGCCGCCAGACGACTCGCGGACCGTCACCGGATCGCGTGTCGCGTCGAAGTGATTGTTGAATTGGTAGAGTGTATCCTTTCCCTGCGGAAGCGTCCGCAGATAGTAGATGAACGAAAGCTCATCCAGCGAAGCGTTCGTGATGCTCTCGCCGGAGCTTCCGTCATCGCCCGTCCAGAGCCGATCGTCGGGATGGATCTTCACCGTGATGCTGTGGGAACGAAAGAAACGGCGCTCCTGCTCGTGGAAGCGGAGCGAGCGGACCGTCAAGGGATCCAGCCATGACTCCATCAGCTGAAATCCCTTGAATGGACCCATTCCGGCTCTGGTCTGCGACCGGAGCAGATAGGTCGACGTCCCGCTCACATCCACCGGCCCCTCGACCGACATGGTCGCTCGACCGATTGTACCGACGCCACCGACATTCACCCGGTAGGTGATTGTCTCACCGGGTGCGAATGGCAGTGGCGTCTGACCGCTGACCGGCGCGCCGAGCGCAGAAACTACGAGCGCAACGGCGGCCGGTGCGGTGCATGGTATCCGGTTCAGAAGGATACCGTTCCTTCCACCATGAAACCCTTGATCTTGCCGCCGTTCCGGATGTCAGTGATGGGGAAGTCGTTGTAGTTCTGCACCATGTACTCGCCCTTGAGCAGAACTGTCGGGGTGACGAACCACCCACCGCCACCCTGTGTCCGGTTGACATTCACGTCGGTAGGCATCCCGAGGAAGCTTCCCTTGACGTAGTTGTATCGGCCGCCGACGTACAGCTTGTCATCCATGAAGCGATACAGGCCCTCGCCGACGTACTGGTGCCAGGTACGATCTACCGACTCCGTGGCGCCTCGTCCCTTCGCCATCTCGGCGTTACCGAAGAATTCGAAACCCTGGTACTTGATGAATGGATTGACGACGACCGCGGTGACCTTGCTGCTCAGCTTGGGCTGAATCGCCCCGGACCACGCGTTCGCGTCCTCGGTGGAAGCGGTATTCTCCATCACGTCGTAGTAGCGCGATCCGGCGCGATCGCCGCTATACAGCGTGTTATTTGCGGAGCGAGAGGTGCCGTAAACCGAGCCGGTCAATCTGAAGCGGAGGTCGGGATTGACCTGGGTATCGTAACCGATCTTGCCAAGGAAGGTCGGCGAGCGCTTCTGCGGTTGAGTAACCTGCCCGTGGACTTCGCCACCGGTAACACCGGCCATCGCAAGGAATCCATTTGCGCGCACGTACACCTCACCTCCGATCTCGGTGGTGAAAGCGTCCATTATGAAGTTGCCGACGAACGGGTTGTACATTGCAAGCCCATTGTCAGTTCTGCGATAGTGCTCGTCACCGTAATCCACCTCGAAGTGCCCGACCTTCAACGTCAGGTATTTCATGAGGGAATTGAGAACGTCCACGTCGATGGGTGAAGCGTCGACAAGCAGATATCCGTCCTTCACCCAGGTGTCCTGGTGGTGGCGGGACGACAGATAGGTAGTAACCTCGACACGCATTCCCTTTGCGAGCTGTGCGTTGAGATAGAGGTTTGCGACGGCGTTGTTGAAGCCGTGTCCTATCTGAATGAGCTGGTTTGCATCGACACCGTTCACCACCTTCGGTGCCGCGGTATTACTGTGCTCGAGTCCCTGAAATTGCTGCGTGAACGCCGCACCGAGTCCAATCTTGAAATTGGTGAACGGAACCGTGTCCTCCTTGGGTGGCTCGAAGACGTTGATACCGCGTTGGTCGCGCGGACGCATGTGCTGGATCTCTATGAGCGGAACCAGCGACGCATTCACGGTACTGTCGGCGGCGCGTGCGGCAGGCACGCCGTCCTGCGCCGCGAGCGTTGGGGCAATCGCACCGATAATTGCGATGCTGATCGCGCTGAACAGGAACGGTTTCATTTTCGATCTCCGTGAGGGAGTGAGATTGTATGTGTGACGCACGTGTTACTCGTGTGACTCGCGGAGCAGTGGTGTCACGCGCGAGGTATTCGCTGCGAGCTCTGTTGTTAGTGTGGAGATTGCGTCGGCGATTGCGGCGTGTGTCGCCTTCAATGTGAATTTCACCTGCAGCTGATCGCCAACGCGAAGCGTTCCGAGCATGAACGTCGGCGGTTTGATGCCGAAGGCGCTCATCTTGATGGATTGCGTCGCCGTCGCGGATACGACGCCGTCGGATCCGCGCGCCGCGTCGATGGTCATCCGCAGGGGACTTGCCTTGCCGGCAATCGTGAGCTCTCCCTGTGTTACTGCACTGAATTTCGACGCCGCCACACTTTCAGCAATCAGGTCGTAACTCGTGAGCTTGTATATCACGTATGGGAACTCGGTTGCATGCAGCGTCTTGTACATGTTGCCCTCGAGGTCACCTCCGCACTTCAGGCTCTTGACTGGAATCACCACCTGCACATTCACAATTGGATGCGTGAGAGTGTTCAGGGGCGCAGTTTGATACGATGGATCCACGTCTATGTACGCCTGCATCGTGCTCGTGGTGCAGGTAAATCCATGCAGAGTGGATGTACCGTCGAAGCTGAGTTGACTGCCCGGAGCTAGCTGCAGGCGTACGGCACTTGCCTGTGCAGACAACGTGGTGCCAAGCAGCGCTATGGCTGCAGCAGTCAATACTGTCCGTGTGATCATGGCTCGTCCGTTCTGGTGTGAGTGTTCTTCCTGCGTTTACGAGCGAACAATACGGTCGACAGGTAGCGCCGTCTGTCGGCGCTACCCTGAATTGTCGTAGGGGTAATTCCGATACGCTGATCGCGACGATCCATGGTACTGGAATGCCCTACAATCATTCCGGGAACGGCCGACAGACGGCGATCGAGGGGCGAGCCAGATTGCGTTATCACTTACTGGAGGTGCACAGATGTCCAGCCCCGCTTTCTCCGCTGCAACGACACCCGCGGAAGGATTTCACGGCATTACCCGTCGCGGCCTGCAGCCGGCACTCGATGCAGTGTTTCCACTGTTGCTGGCAATCACCGAGGACGAGCGTGCGACGCCGGCCATCGCCATGACGCGTGAGCTGGCGCGCACTCATGGTGCGATTCCGACGGTGCTGCGTGCACTTGGCAGAGATCACGAGACCGAAGTGCTGATCCAGCCGTTCGCAGGTTACGTCGCAGAGGGCTTACTGAGCCCGGAGTATCGTGACGAATCCAGAGAGCTGTTGCAGAAACAGGTGACTGCCGTGGCGGGTGACGTGCGATGGCAGTTCGAAGTCGCCGATGAGCCACCGGTCGAGGCGATCGTCAATCATGCGCGACAGTTGCGCGCCGGTCTCATCGTCATTGGCCTGCGACGGCACGGCGTTGTGCATCGCGTGGTCGTTGGGGACCTGCTGCGGTCGGTCGTCCGTCTGGCTGGCGTGCCGGTGCTTGCGGTTCGGCCGGATCTCGTTGCCCTGCCGAGGCGTGTAGTCGTCGCGATCGACTTCGGCGAGGCGAGCGTTCGCGCAGCGAGCATGGCGCGACACATCCTTGCTGACGATGGGGAAATGCACCTCGTGCATGTCGTAACCGACGCGACACATCGGGATAGAGCTCCGGCGGGCATGCTTGGTGCCGGAACCTTCTCACGCGCGACGCGCGACCTGGCATCGATGGTCGATGATCTCAGGCCTGGCCCGCGGATGACAATTGCGTCCCACGTGATAGAAGGCGAAAAGGAAGCGGCAATCGACGGCTTTGCGGAGCGCGTTCGCGCGGATCTGCTCGCGGTGGGGAGTGATGAACACCCCTTGCTGGACAGGCTGGTAAACAGAAGCGTATCCATGGGTCTTGCCAGGACGGCGCACCGGTCGGTGCTGGTAGTTCCTGCCAGGAACCACGAGCAGAACTTCACCGCGGCGGGCAAGGGCAGCACTACGTAAACAGCATAACGGGAGGACCGGTGAGCATCACACGAAAGGACTACGTGAACGAGTTGGACGCGCCGCTCGAGGAGCCGTCGGCTGCACCAGCGGCTCTCGCAGCCGCGGGAGAGTTTGGCGTCCTCCTGGCACTGAACGAGGACGAGCTTGCGGACGCGGCCGTCGCGGTAACGCGTGCCCTGAGCGAGCGACGTGGCGCCGGTGCTTCCGCGCTCTACGTCATCGAGGTTGGAACGTCAGTGCCGGAAGCGGCGATCGTGATCGTATCGATCGAGGAGGATCTGCAGGATCCGCGAATACGTGAACGGCAGACTCTGGAGATGCGGAGGACGCTGCACCTGGACCGCGGTCCTGCGGCAGCGTGGCCCCTGACCCTGGCTGTGGGCAACGTAGCGCGAGTCGTGGTCGAGCATGCCGAGCGGAATGACGCACGGATGATTGTACTGGGCCTGAATCGCCACAGCACGGCGGGCCGCGCGATAGGCAATGATACAGTCCGCGGTGTGATGGGACTCAGCAGTGTGCCGGTACTGGCTGTACGTCCGGAACTGACGGACCTTCCAAAGCGGATCGTCGTGCCGGTGGACTTCAGCCGGGCGAGCGTTCGGGCTGCACAACTAGCGCGACGGATCGTCGATGAACATGGAACCATGCATCTCCTTTTCGTCGAGCCGTCGAAATCTCAGGTCCGGACGGAAAGCGAAGAAGCGTTCGAGCTGATTCACACGCGCGGAGTCGAGGCGGCGTTCAGCGAGCTGGTGGCGGAGCTATGGCCATCGGTTGGCGTGAAGATCGATACCGTGGTGCGGCAGGGAAGTCCGGTCGCCGAGATAACCCGCTTCGCCGAGGAATCCAATGCGGATCTCATAGCCATTGGAAGCCAGCGGCATCCGTTTCTCGATCGATTACTACTCGGCAGCGTAGCCAAAGCCATCGCGGCGGATGGCAGATGGTCGGTTCTCGTGACGCCGCCGGTCCGGGCCGGCCATCACTGACCGCAAAGTGCGGCTGGAAGGCACGGCGAGCAGGTACGGCGAGCAGTTACTATTGCTGCTCGCCGCGCTTTCGCCACCACCGCGCGATGCCGTCGACGCTCATTCGATAGTTGCCGGCTTCTTCGTATCTGCGAAGCAGCGAAGGATCTCCAGTTCGGGTCAGGGTAACGTCTTCCATTGCTCGTAGTGCGTCCGAGGCAGCGTCAGCTTCCTCGCCTGCGGCGAGCCGCCCGCCGACCCAGCCGGCCCAGAACCACGTGCGCGAGAGCAGCTCGTCCAGATGCCACGCTACGTCGTCGTAGCCTCCAAAGTGGGTGAGATATAGACGACGTGGTTCGAGTGCGCGCAGAGTAGCGACGCTCTTCTGCCACTTTTCAGGGGAAAATTCCGGTGGCGGTGTCGGAGGCCTCAAATGCCTCGTGCCATCGAGACGTACACCAGCGACGTCACCCGTGAAGACAGAACCGGTATCAGGATCGTGCAGCGCAAGGTGGTGATTCGCGTGTCCCGGAGTGTCGTATGCGCGCAGCGTACGTGCACCGGTGCGCAGATCGGCGCGATCCTCGAGCACGCCGAGCCGTTCCGCTGGTATCGGAATCATCTCACCCCAGAGCGGTCCCATCAGATCGCCGTAGATTCGCGTCGCGCTAGCCATCAGCTTGGCCGGATCTATCATGTGCGGCGCGCCGACCGGGTGTACGTACAGTCGCGCGCGCGGCAATACACGGAGCAGGGATCCGGCGCCGCCGGCATGATCGAGATGTATGTGAGTCACGACGACTCGCTCGATGTCCGCGGGATCGAAGCCTGCCTGGCGTATGCCGGCAAGCAGCGTTCCGCGTGTACTGGCCGGCCCGGTCTCGATCAGCGTCAGTGCATCGCGGTCAGCGACCAGATACGATGCGATGACGCCGGGCGAGCCCCGGAAATGATGGTCCAGCAGAAATACACCAGGCTCGACTTCGCTCGCCAGACGGTTGGATGCTGGAGTGTGATCGACGGAAGATGTCATTTGCATACCTGCAGTATTATCGGGTCCAACATCAGGATGCGAGCACGCGCCGGCGCGCGCGGGCATTCGAATCGAGCTGACTGCACATGATGTCGCAGAGCGCGAAGACAGATTGATCTGCAAGCGCGTAGTAGGTGAACAGTCCGTCCTTCCGTCGGTTGACGAAACCCTGCGCGTGCAGCAGCTGAAGGTGTTTCGAGACATTGGCCTGGCCAAGCCCCGTTTCACCAACCAGGTCGGTGACCGTCATTTCGTGACGTCTCATGCACTGCAGAATCTGCAGGCGTGCCGGCTCGGCGAGTGCTCGAAAGCGCTGCGCCACTAGTGCAAGAACATCGGGTGTCAGTTTTGTTTTTGCCATGTCCATTTTTCCTGTGGCACTCGACAACAGTATCGTAATGTAGTTATCGAGTGCGTATCGAACAAAAGAGAGCAGTCGGGACGGCACCTCGCCAGAGAAGCATCATCTGCCTTCGGCGCTCTGCTCCCGTTGACGCCCTGCGGGCGTGCACCCCGCCAGTCCTCCCCAGCCAAGCATCCGCTCCAGCGGACAGAATCCCGTGAAACTCGACTGCAGCAGATTGACACCGACAAAGGCAGTAAAGAGGAACCACGCGGGGTGCACCCAGTAGCCCAGTGCCAGTGATGCAATGATGAATGTCCCGGCGAACCGCCGGATGATGTTGTCGTCACACATTGTCGGACTCCTGATCTGAAGTGATTGCCGCGGACGCAGTGTGCGCACGCAGGTTCGAGCCAACTCCGTTCGATTGCACGTCGCGATTGCGCAATTCCCAATAAAGGATCGGAACAACGATCATCGTCAGCAGAGTGGCCACTACCGCACCACTCATGAGCGCCACTGCCAGACCCTGGAAGATCGGATCGAGCACCATCACCAGGCCGCCAATCACGACTGCTGCTGCCGTCAGTGCAATCGGTCGGAATCGCACGGCGCCAGCTTCGATGACCGCCTCGCGGAGTGGCCGCCCACGCGCTTCCGCTAGTTGTATGAAGTCCACCAGAAGGATGGAATTGCGCACGATTATCCCGGCAAGCGCGATCATGCCGATCATGGAGGTTGCAGTGAAGAACGCGCCGGTGATCGCGTGGCCCGGCAGGATGCCGATGAGCGTGAGCGGGATGGGTGTCATTATCACGAGCGGTACGCTGAAGGACTGGAACCATCCAACCACGAGGACGTAGATCAGCACCAGAACCACCGCGAACGCGAGACCGAGGTCGCGGAAAACCTCGATCGTCACCTGCCACTCGCCATCCCATTTGATCGCCGTCTCCGTGAGCTGCTCGGGCTGGACGGCATTGTAACGCGCGATGCGCGCGCCGTTCACGCGAATTGCATCCAGCTTTTTGTTCATCGTGAGAATTGCATATACGGGCGATTCGATCTGCCCGGCCACGTCACCCGTGACGTAGATGGCCGGCCGCATATCCTTGCGCACGCGACTGCTCTCGATGGTCCCAGCGACCACGCTCACGAAGCGCGCGAGTGGCTGTGGTCCGGTAGCCGTCGCAATCGGGAGGGCAAGCAGTGCATCGACCGACGATCTCTGTTCGAGTGGCAGCCGCGGCACGATCGCGACGCCCTCGCGTGCCGTAGCCGAACTCGCGATGCCAGCTGACGCGCCCGAGAGGGCGAGGTAGAGTGTCCGTGTTATCTGCTCCACGCTGGCGCCAGCTTCTGCAGCGCGCGCGCGGTCGACCCGAAATCTGCGTTGCTGTTCCGGTGCCTCGACGGTCCAGTCGACGTCCACCACGCCCGGTGTGGTTTCAAAGATTCTCTTCACCTGCTGCGCGGCCAGCAGTCGCGTCGAGTCGTCCGCGGCATACACCTCGGCGACCAGCGTCGAAAGCACCGGCGGGCCCGGCGGGATCTCCGCGATCTTTGCCGACGCGCCATATCGGACGGCAATGGAATCGATCGCCGGCCGCACCGCGACGGCGATGGCGTGGCTCTGCCGCGAACGCTCACCCTTCGACAGGAGATTCACCTGAACGTCGCCCACGTTCGGGCCGGATCGCATGAAGTAGTGCCGCACGAGTCCGTTGAAGTTGAACGGCGCGGCGGTACCGGAATACACTTCCGTACTCCTGACTTCAGGCACCCGGCTCAGATATCCGGCAATCTCCTGCCCCAGCGCGTTGGTCGTTTCGAGCGTCGATCCCTCTGGCAGGTCGAGTACCACCTGGAATTCGTTCTTGTTATCGAACGGGAGCATCTTGACCTTGACTGCCTGGATGAAGACCAGCCCGACAGATAGCAGGAGCAGTGCAACTACGCCTGCATAGAAGCCGAACCGCAAGCCGCGCCGCTCCATCAGTGGCGTCATGACACGCGAGTAGAATCGCGCGAAACGCGACTGTTCCTCCATCTCGTGCGCACTGTCGATCGGCAACGCGGACGACGGCACGGTGCGCACGTGCCCTTTCAGCAGGCGATATGCGAGGAACGGCGTCACGACGAACGCGACGGCAAGAGATGCCAGCATGGCGAACGATGCGCCGATGGGAATGGGACGCATGTATGGCCCCATCATCCCGGAGACGAATGCCATCGGCAGGATTGCAGCAATTACCGTGAAGGTCGCCAGGATCGTGGGATTTCCCACCTCATCCACCGCGTCGATCGCTGCAACATCGGGCGGTCGATCGCCGATCTTGATGTGTCGGTAGATGTTCTCGACGACGACTATGGCATCGTCGACGAGAATCCCGATGGAAAAGATCAGCGCGAACAGTGTGATCCGGTTGAGCGTGTAGCCAAGCGCGTAGTACGCAAACAGCGTCAGCGCGAGCGTGACTGGCACGGCGACCAGTACTACCGCGGCTTCCCGCCAACCCAGAAATAGCCAGATGAGAACCGTGACCGATACGGTTGCGATGAACAGGTGAAGAATCAGCTCACCGGCTTTGTCGCCCGCTGTCTCTCCGTAGTCACGTGTCACTGCAAGATGCACGTCGGCCGGAAGCAGGCGTCCTGTAGCCGCATGAACGCGTTGCATGACTGCGCGCGTCACCTCTGTCGCGTTGGCACCATGCCGCTTGGCGACCGCTATGGTGACAGCTGTCTCGGATGCTCCGTGCGATGCCGTATGCGACACGTAGGTCGTCGGCTCACCGTAACCCTGCGAGACTTCGGCAACGTTGCGCAGGTACACCGGTGCGCCCGCGTGCATGCCGACCACCACGCTCGCCACCTCCGAGGACGACGTGAGAGGAGCGCCGATGATTACGCGGTACACCTGATTCGTAGCGGTAAACTCCCCCGCCTGAAGTTGCGCATTTGCTCCAGTCAGTGCGGAAGCAACTTCTCCAGGCGTCACGCCGTTTGCGACGAGTCGCGCCGGATCGAGCGTGACGCGGATCTGCCTGGGTTGGCCTCCCACAACGAATGTCTGCGCGACGTCGGGAACAGTGCGGATCTCATCTTCGAGATGGCCGGCGATCTGTCGCAACATGTTCGCGTCATAACTCGATGAGTGAAGGGTGAGCGTCAGCACCGGTACGTCA
>DATNCZ010000218.1:0-5798 GCA_035553335.1 Gemmatimonadaceae bacterium | reverse complement strand
GATGACAGCGTTCTGCGGATTGCTCGGATCAACTTCACCAGTCGCGATCCCGGTGATGAACTCGTACTGTCCGACGCCTGGAAACGAGTGGCCGCCGAACGCGATGCCGCGCGAAAGGATCTGGATGCTCGTCGTGCGCGCCTGCGACGGCAACGCCGTGACGATGCCGGCCACGAATGTGGTTGCGATGGCGACTTGCAATAGCTTGCGCGCGTTGCTTCCGGCGGCACGCGCAAACGGCGGATTGAATGATCGTGCTGACATGGTGCTCCTCGATGGGCAGGATGCGTCGTCGTCGCTGTCGACTCGGAGCACGCCGCCCTGATTTTGAATGAACGAGCGCGCCGGCGGTCAAGCCGGCGCGCCCTCTTCGCTACGCTATGGCGCGCACTTGCCGTTGTCTCCCGGCTCGTTGCAAACGTTGCTCGAGATTGCCAGATTGACCTGTACCGCCCAGTCGTCCGGGAAACCGGTCGGCAGCGACGGGAGCGTGCACGTGGCGCCCATCGATGCCGCCGTTGGACCAGCGAGCAAATACCCCTTGCAGGCCGCATTGTTGGCCGCCTCGATCACCTTCGAAACGTACCCATCGTGCGTGCCGTACCGCTCCTCGAGCGAGGGCCGCGGATCATTGTTCGCGAGTCGCCCTGCTTTCGTCTTCGCGAAGGGCACCATCCCGCCGACGTAGTTGCATACCTGCCCCTGATGAAACCCGCCCGAGGTGATGTTCCAGCCGAGGTAGGTCCCTAGCGGAGCATCGCGAAGAACGGTCGGTACTCCACCGAGCTCGTTTCCGTCTGGATCGACCGAAGGCACGAGCATATTGATCACGCTTTTGATCGGAGGCGGCTCGTTCGTCGGTACTCCCGTCGCGTTGAACTCGTCGAATTGGGGACCCCAATCGTAATCAAATATCGGGAACACGAAGTTTTCCGGCAGGAAGATCGAATCCGGAATGCCCGGGATACCGTGCGGGAAGCCCATCGCGGCCATGGTCGGCTCGACCAGCGTCCGTTCGTTCTTCGCGCCCCTGAGCTGCGGCCAGATGCTCGGCGGAGGGTTGGTGCCGTTGAGAAGCCAGTTGCGCATTGCAACGCGCATCGCGTCGGTCAACGCCGCTGCAGAGACTGGATTGGCGCGAAATGTTCCGGTCCCGAAATTGTTGCCGGGGCACGATGCGCCCGCGCTCGGAATCATCTCGTTGAACCCGAGATCCGGCCGGTTCCCGCCACCGTGCGTCGAGCTCGGCAGGTAATAGCGACGTACGTTCTCCGGCAGCGGAATGTCGTTCTTCGGATCGGTGCCGACCCACGACGTCGTCATCTTCAGCGCGAAGACTTCGGACCCGCCGAACGTCTCGATGATCTTCGGACACGTGTTCGTGCGCTCGCAGCGGTCCAGAATTCCGCCGGGATGCAAGTCGCGCACCTTGTCAGGGAACGAATGCCACCATTGCGGTCCCTCGCTACCCATCTGGTAGAGCTCAAGCACGCCGTCGGGCTGGCCCCATCGCGAGTTGTTCGCGACGCGCCGGCCGGCAATCAGCGGCCAGGCGCCGTCGTGCACGATGCGGCCGCTCTCGTCCTCGTTCATCCCGAGGAAGATGAAGTGGCGCGTGAAGTTTCCCGACTGCGACACGCCGCGGATGATCGCCTGCTTGACGACGCCGGCGAGCGGGTTCGCGGTGCCGAAGTCGTCTTCCGTCGCATAGCGAAAAAACGACATCACGTCGCGGAACGCCGCCGTTCCCGCGCCGAGAACGTAGGGATCCTTCACCGTATAAACGAGCTGATAGAGTTTCGTGCCGTCGAAGCCCGGATCCTTCATGCAGACGTTGACCGGAAGCTTCGTCACAGGAAGCGGGCTGGCGAACGTGCCGCCCCCGCAATATTTCCAGTTGGCCCTCGGCACGACGCCGCCTTCGGTAATGACGCCGTTGACGGTCTCGTGCGTATGAATCGTGAGAACGTCACTCGACGTATCGCCGAGGTCTGCCGGGAAATACGGGATTGGATTGCCCATAACATTGAGCGGCGCCGCGTTGAGCCCGCTGCGATTCACGATGCGGCCGAGCAGACTACCGGTCACGCTCGTCAGGACCGGCGTCTTCACCCAGTCGTTGTTGACGGACGTGATCGGCAAGAGCGAATCCGCGTTTGCGGGTACGGCCGTCGCGCCCGCATTGTCACCCTGCCAGCCGCTGTCGAGCTCGATGTCGTGGACGCCCTTGAGGTCGCTTGTAAGCGCCACTTTGCCGCCGCGGTTCGGAACATCGTGCCAGACGACGCCGCTCGCCTGCGATGGATCGACCGGCATCGTGATCGTGAAGGTCGAGATATACGGGACCTTTCCGTTTTCGTTCGTCGGCGCGATGCCGATGTCGGTGATGAGCACGTTGTGCTCGTCATTCGCATCGAGCTCGCCGAAAGCCCGCCCGAAAACCGTCTGATACTGAACGCCATCCACCGACGGGGCCGGCGGCTGAAAGTTGGCGGGGGGGTTGTCGACGACGATACGCGTCACGCGCGCATCGCTCGGCGAGACGCCGAGCATCAACGAGCCGGCAAGCAGCGCACCGATCGCGGCCGGTCTGACCAGCGTTTTCCGAAGCTTCCATGGCATGGCGGTCTCCTCCTTCAAACGGGCCCGGCTCGTTCGATACCGGAATTCCCGTGCGTTATTAACAACCAGGCCCGCCCGATCGGTCGATCGACCGGACGATCCGATAAGGTGGTTTCGTGGTTCCCACGCCTTATGATTGCCGTGCGGCGGCGCGTGGATCAGCGAGCACAACGAGGCGATGGCAAAAACGCCGCTACGCACCCGCTTGTTGGCGAACTCCTCCCGTGAGCGTTATTGCAGGCAAGGCAATGTTTCTTAGGGCGTTCTTGTATACACAGGTCGCCGTTTTGACGAATTATCGGCAACCGTGCTGTATGCAACGCCTTTCCGGGCGCGAAGTCAATAGCACAATTTGTAACAGCGCCGGGTCAGGATGTGGGAAGCGGCAAAAGCGCTCCATCGGCAGGCTCTGGGGCCGAGAGATTCGCGCGCAGGCGGGCAAGCGAAACCAGCAGATCCGTGAATCGCTCGCCTTGCACGAGGATGTGATGATGCAGCCGTTCCGCGGCCGCTTCCGAATCGCCGCGCAGCAGCGCCTCGACGACGTGCACGTGCTCGTTGAAGGACGCGGCCAAACGGTTGCGGACGCGAAGCTGCAGCCGTCGGTAGGGTCGCAACCGACGCTGCAGGAGCGTGGCCTGCTCGGCCAGGAATCCGTTGTGCGCGGCCGCATAGATCGCTCGATGGAATCGCTCGTTCTTGTGGTAATAGTCGTCGGTGTCCGCCGCGAGGCACGCTGCCTCGCAGGCGCGATGCGCCTTCAGTAAATCCTGCTGGTCGGGCTCCGACATGCGGCGCGCCGCCAGGCGAGCGCACATCGCCTCGAGCTCGGCCATCACTTCGAACATTTCGAGCAACCGCTGGGGCGTCACGTCGGCGACGATCGCACCGCGTCGTGGGCGGACAACGACGATGCCCATCGAAGACAACTGGATCAACGCTTCGCGGAGCGGCGTTCGGGAAACGCCGAACATCTGCGCGAGCTGGCATTCATCCAGGTGCATTCCCGGCGGAAACGCGCCGGTGGCGATCTTGTCCTCGATCGCCTCGCGCAGTGCTTCCGCCCGCGTGCCTGTATTGCCGTTCATCGGCAGCAGATGTGGCTTTCCCATCGCGGAGGAAGTTTTACGGACCATCAAATGATTATACGAGCACATTCCACTTGAATGTGACCATCATTCGGCGCAGTCTTGCATACATGTGCACGTGGTCTGTATACGGCGGTCCCGTAACGACTCTTGGCGTTAGTGTCCTGACCCATGCGCCGGAGACCTTCGGGTGAACGCACCGTCGCACCCGATGCGCGGCTGGGACCACGAAGTCGAGGGCCTGCGCGTGCGTCTGATGCGCGCGCGGGCCGCGCTCGGCAATCCCTGTGCAAAGGTCATTGCGCCGGGCGACATCGTTACGCTCCTTGAGTCCGTCATCGCGCCTGGTGACCGCGTTTGCCTCGAGGGAAACAATCAGAAGCAGGCCGATTTTCTCGCCCGGGCGCTGGCGGTCGTCGATCCCGCGCACGTGCACGATCTGCATCTGGTGCAATCCGTGCTGGCCCTACCCGAGCACCTCGACCTGTTCGACAAAGGGATCGCCACCCGACTCGATTTCTCGTTCGCGGGACCGCAGAGCGCACGCCTCGCACAACTCGTCGCGGATCACCGCATCGCGATCGGCGCGATCCACACGTACCTCGAGCTCTTCAGCCGCTATTTCATCGACCTCACGCCGCAGGTTGCGCTGGTCGCCGCCGAATCCGCAGATGCCTCCGGCAACCTTTACACCGGCCCCAATACCGAAGACACGCCGGTGATCGTGGAAGCCACGGCGTTCAAGCACGGCGTCGTCATTGCGCAGGCGAATGCGATCGTCGAGCGCGTACCGCGCGTCGACATTCCGGGCGATTGGGTGAACTTCGTCGTGCAGAGTCCGACACCGCACCACGTCGAGCCGCTGTTCACGCGCGATCCTGCGCACATCTCCGAAATCCAGGTGCTGATGGCGATGCTGGCCATCAAGGGCATCTACGCCGAGTACGGTGTCCTGCGCCTCAATCACGGCATTGGCTTCGACACGGCAGCCATCGAGCTGCTGCTTCCGACGTATGGCGAAAGCCTCGGTCTGCGCGGAAAGATCTGCAAGCACTGGGCGCTCAATCCGCATCCGGCGCTGATCCCCGCGATCGAGGCCGGCTTCGTCGAATCGATCCATTGCTTCGGCTCCGAGCTCGGCATGGAGGCGTACATCGCGGCGCGGTCGGACATCTTTTTTACCGGACGCGACGGATCGCTGCGATCTAACCGTGCGTATTGCCAGACGGCGGGCCATTACGCGTGCGATCTTTTCATTGGATCGACCTTGCAGATCGATCTCGACGGCAACAGCTCGACGGCAACGCGCGCCCGAATCGCCGGGTTCGGTGGCGCGCCCAACATGGGTGCAGACGCGCGCGGACGCCGCCACGCATCGCATGCGTGGCTGAAAGCCGGTCGCGAAAGCGCCGCAAACAATGGACGCCAACGCATGCCGCGCGGGCGCAAGCTCGTCGTGCAGATCGTCGAAACGTTCCGCGATCGCCTGCAACCGGCATTCGTCGAGCGCCTCGATGCCTGGGACGTCGCAGACGCCGCGGGCATGCCGTTGCCGCCGGTCATGATCTACGGCGACGATGTCACCCACATCCTCACCGAGGAAGGCATTGCGAACCTGCTGTTGTGCCGAAGCGACGAGGAGCGCGAGCAGGCGATTCGCGGCGTCGCGGGCTATACGCCGGTGGGGCGCGCGCGCGATCGCCGCGCGGTCGAGAACCTGCGCGACCGCGGCGTCATTCGCCGCGCCGAAGATCTGGGCATCGACGTGCGGATGGCGACACGCGATCTGCTCGCCGCACGGTCGATCAAGGATCTCGTACTGGCATCGGGCGGCCTCTACGAACCGCCGAAGCGCTTCCGGCACTGGTAGCGCAAGGCGACATGTCGTGGAACACTTCGAGTATCGATTCGCCGGCGGCCATACGCTAAACGAAGCGCAGGCGCGAATCGTCGGCGTCGTGGCGTCGGGCAATCTCGAAGTGCTGATCGAGCCGATGGCACTCGACGGCACGTGCGCGATCGACATCCGCACGCCGGCATGCGGATTTGCGGAGGTGTGGGAAGCGGTCGTCGCCGATTTCTTCGCGC
>DATNCZ010000217.1:0-3490 GCA_035553335.1 Gemmatimonadaceae bacterium | reverse complement strand
ACACCTCATGCTCCCGTCTTCACCGGAGGCCGGTGTGAATAACGATGCACTTCTGCTCGGCGCACACATATCCACCGCCGGCGGCGTCCCTGCGTCGCCAGGACGCGCGAAAGCGGTCGGCGCGACTGCGATGCAGATCTTCACCAAGATGGCCAACCAGTGGCGCGAGCGTGAATGCGAGCCGGAAGAATGCGCTGCGTTCCGCGAGGGGATCGCTGAAACGGAAGTGCGCGCGATAAGTGCGCACGACAGCTACCTCATCAATCTTGCATCGCCCAAGGACGACCTGCGGGCGCGCTCGCTCCAGTCGTTCATCGCCGAGCTGCGGCGCTGCAACGCGCTCGGCCTGCACTACCTGGTGTCTCATCCGGGCAACTACATGGACGATCGTGAATCAGGAATCGCACGAAACGCCGATTCGATAAGCGCGGGGCTTGCCGCGGCGCCCGGCGACACTCTCCTTCTGCTCGAGACGACAGCGGGAAGCGGCACCGCGCTCGGTGCGACGTTCGAGGAGTTGAGCACCATAATCGAGCGAATCGACCCCGAGGTGCGGAGCCGCGTCGGAGTGTGCATGGACACGTGCCACGTGTACGCGGCCGGCTACGACATCGTCGGCGACTATGAAGGCGTCATGCAGAGGTTCGGCGACACGCTCGATATCGCACGCCTGCACATGATGCATCTCAACGACTCCAAGTTCGGACTCGGCACGCACAAGGACCGTCATGCGTTGATCGCGGAGGGCGAGCTTGGCGAGATTCCGTTCCGCCACGTGATGAACGATCCACGCCTCGCGCGCGTAGCCAAGGTGATTGAGACTCCAAAGGGCAACGACGCCGAAACTACCGACAGAATGATGCTGGAGCGTCTGCGCAGCTACATCGAGTAGTAGTTGGCATTCACGAACCCATGGGGGCGCGACGTGCCCCTGAATGAGATAGAGATGTAATGGCAAATAGTTTCTTTTCGCTCCTTCGCAAGGCGGCGGCTCCAGTCACATTCTTCGCCGCCGCTGCAACCTCGGCAGCCCAACCTCCCGCCGCACGTCGGGACAGCTTGCCGCCGGCCATATCGCGCGAGTTTCGTGGTGTGTGGATCGCGACGGTCAACAACATGGACTGGCCCTCGCGCGCGGGTCTCAGCACGTGGCAGCAGCAGGCCGAGCTGATCGAGCTGCTCAATCGCGCGGTCGAGATGCACCTGAATGCGGTGATCTTCCAGGTGCGGCCGGAAGCGGATGCGCTGTACCAGTCCGACCACGAGCCATGGTCACCGTTCCTGAGCGGACGCATGGGCCGCGCGCCGGAACCCTACTACGATCCGCTCGCTTTCGTCGTGCGGGAGGCGCACGCGCGGGGGCTCGAGGTACACGCGTGGTTCAATCCCTACCGCGCGTTGCAACCCGCGAGTCCCGGTGACGTCGCACCGTCGCACGTGTCGCGTACCGATCCCCAGGCAATTCGGCGCTACGGCTCGCAGCTCTGGATGGATCCGAGCGATCCCGCCGTTGTGGCTCGCACCGTGCGCGCCATCGTTGACGTCACCAGACGATACGACATCGACGCGATTCACGTCGACGACTACTTCTATCCGTATCGCGAGAGCGACCGGGCGGGGCGCACGATTCCCTTCCCCGACGCCGCGGCGTACAAGCGCTACAGCAGCGGCGGCGGCACGATGTCGCTGAGCGATTGGCGGCGCAGCAACGTCGACGCCCTCGTGCAACGCCTCGGCGCCGCGATCCATGCAGTGAAGCCGTGGGTGCGCTTTGGTATCAGTCCGTTCGGGATCTGGAGACCGGGATATCCGTCGTCCGTACGCGGGCTCGACTCGTACGAGGAAATTTTCGCCGACTCGCGCAAGTGGCTGAACAATGGCTGGGTCGATTATCTCGTACCGCAGTTGTACTGGCCCATTGGCAGGCCGCAACAGGATTTCTCACAGCTGCTCGCGTGGTGGGTCTCGCAGAACACCTACCGGCGTCACATCTGGGCCGGTCTCAATGCCGGGCTGGCGAAGGATACAGCACCCAAGGGACGCGGTGCGCGTGAGATCCTGGACCAGATACGCCTCACACGCGCGCAGACCGGTGCGAGTGGCGACGTTCTGTTCAGCATGAAGGTGCTGATGCAGGATCCGGACAGTCTGGACGAGAAACTCACGCGCGACACCTATGCGCAACCCGCGCTCGTGCCGGCGACACCGTGGCTCGACTCGATTGCTCCCGGGCGCCCAGTCGTGCAGCCGCGCCTCGACGCCGCATCGGGCGAGATGGTGATCGACATGGATCCAGCCAACGGAGAGAAGGCCCCGTGGCTGTGGGTCGTGCAGGCGCACACAACTGCCGGATGGACTACACAGATAATTCCTGGCTCGGAGCAGACGCACTTCCTTGCGGGACGAGGCGAAAAGTCGCCACGCGAAGTATGGGTTTACGCTGTGGGCCGAACGGGCAATCTGTCGTCGCCCGCGCGCGCTTATCCTGACGGAGATCCGATTCCAGAGCTCAAAAGCGGCGGCCGGTGATGAGCGTGATGCCGCACGCTAGACGTGCAGCTCGTCGTGCTCGCGCGATACCATCAGATACAACACCGGCATCAGGAACACACTCAGGAGTAGTCGTGAAAAGAGGCCGCCCACGATCACCATCGCGAATGGGCGCTGGGAATCGGATCCCACTCCGGTAGAGAAAGCGGCAGGAAGCAGGCCCAGCGCAGCAACGAGCGCGGTCATCATTATGGGTCGCAACCGCAGCAACGCAGCGTCCAGCGTCGCTTCGGAAATCCCAAGCCCGGCAAGCCTCAGCTCATTGGCGTACGAGATGTAGACCACCGCCGTCTGCACCGATACACCGAACAACGCGAGGAAGCCGATTCCGGACGATACCGAGAACGGTGTTCCCGATATCCACAACGCCACCTATCCGCCCAACGGTGCGGACAACAGCACGCCAACGACCGTGATGAATGGAAACTTGAAGTTCCGATACAACGCGAACAGCAGGATGAAGATCACGGCGAGCGTCAGCGGCAGAACTATCTGCAGCTGACGACGCGAAGCGGTGTACTCCTCGAACTCCCCACCCCAGACTATGGAATATCCGGGCGGCAGTTTCACCTTGCGCTCGACCTGCGCTCGCGCATCATCGACTGCGCCGGCCAAATCTCGACCGGTCACCGAATACTGCAGACCGATGTAGCGCGAGTTGTCCTGCCGGTAGATGAAAGACGCACCGTTGTCGATCTTGAGCGTGGTCACCTCACGAAGCGGGATCTGCGCGCCACTCGGCGTGGCGATGAGAATGTTGCCGATTTCGTCGGCGGTCTCGCGGAACTGCGGCTGCAAGCGCACTACGAGGTCGTACAACTGCTCTCCCTGCACGACCTGCGTTGCCGCTGTACCGCCTACAGCCGCCTCGATCAGACCGTTTACATCCGAAACGTTGAGGCCGTAGCGCGCCATCTTTGCGCGATCCGCCGTCACCGTC
>DATNCZ010000216.1:0-15969 GCA_035553335.1 Gemmatimonadaceae bacterium | reverse complement strand
GTTATAGCGCGCGCAGCGCGCTCACGTTCGAACGGGTCGAGGTAGAGGCGCAGGCGGGCGAGGCGCTGGCCATCATCGGGCGCTCCGGATGCGGCAAGTCGACGCTACTTCACATTGTCGCGGGTCTGTTGCGGCCCACCCACGGATCCGTACGCCTGGACGACACTCTGGTGGAGGGTCCGTCGCCACGGTGGGTCATGATGTTCCAGGCGCCCCACCTGTTCCCCTGGATGCAGGTCGCACAAAACGTCGGAATCGGACTGCGGTTCGCTCACCGGCCGAAGGACGAGATTCGAAGACGGGTCGCCGATGCGATCCGTCTGGTGGAGCTTCAGGAGTTTGCGGATGCCAACGTGCAGGACCTCTCCGGCGGCCAGCAGCAGCGCGTCGCACTTGCGCGTTCGTTGGTGATGGAGCCTGAGCTGCTCCTGCTGGATGAGCCTTTCTCCGCCCTGGACGCGTTTACCCGTGCGGCATTGCAGCGCGACGTCCGATCAATCGTCAAACGCCTCGGTATCAACATGGTGATCGTTACGCACGATATAGACGAAGCGGTCCTGATGAGCGAGCGCGCCCTGATCATGGCGGGACGACCGGGCAAGATCTTTCACGACATTCCAATCGACTTGAACGGTCCGCGCGAGCGACAGGATCCGGCAGTGCAGGACATGCGCGCCCGCCTGATGAAGGCGTTCGAGGAGGCGACCAGATTGCAACCGGGCGATTCCGATGACGAGGCGCCGGTTCGAACCGGCGCCGAGTCCCGGCCGGGGAACATCGCAAAGACCGTGGTCGCAACCGGGAATCTCGGCCCCACACGGGCGTAAGCCGGCGCAACAAGCCGATCCGATATCAACCCAGACGGGAGGGTCAGAAGATGACGAAGTGGCGAAGCAACAAGCGTGAAGATCCTTCCGCGGGGCCGCCGGCTGGAGGTGAACAATGCGGCGACGGAATCGTCGATCCCAAGCTTGCACTCGAGCGACCGCTCTTCGATGGGGCGCTCGGCACGGAGCTTACGCGGCGATCGGTGCTTAAAGTGGGTGCGCTCGCCGCGTTCGGCGGCGCCGCTGCGCTGGCGGCGAAGAAAGGCTGGGCGGACAAGAAGTTCGACCCGGTCGTCCGTGTCGGGTATCTGCCGATCACCGACGCCGCCGCCCTGCTGATCGCGCACGAAATGGGCTTCTACAAGAAGGAGGGGCTGGATTCCGTACGCCCGACGCTCGTACGCGGCTGGTCGGAGATCGTCGAGGCGTTCCAGGCACACAAATTCAACCTCGTGCACCTGCTCAATCCGATCCCCCTGTGGATGCGCTACAACAACAAATTCCCGGTGAAGATCACCGCCTGGGACCACACCAACGGCTCGGCCGTCGTGGTCGGCGGGCACACGGGCATAACGAGTTTCAAGGAACTTGGTGGTAAGCAACTTGCGGTGCCGTACTGGTACTCGAATCACAACATCATCGCGCAAATTTGCCTGCGGCAGGCGGGTATCACTCCGGTGATCCGTCCGCAGGACGCGAAGCTCGCACCCAACGAGTGCAATCTGCTCGTGCTGGCGCCGCCGGACATGCCTCCGGCGCTCGCGGCCAGAAAGGTCGACGGATATTTTTGTGCCGAGCCGTTCAACGCTCTCGGTGAGCTCAAGGCCGGCGCCAAGATGCTGCGCTTCACCGGCGACGTCTGGAAGGGGCATCCATGCTGCGTGGTGTCGATGCACGAGGCCGACGTCATGGATCCGGCACGTGCGGGTTGGGCGCAGAGCATTCACAACGCGGTCGTGGAGGCGCAGCTCTACATGGCGGAGAACCGAAAGGAGACCGCGCACATGCTGTCGAAGGACGGCAAGAACTACATCCCGTTCTCGTTCGAGGTAGTCGACCGGGCAATGAATTTCTACGACCCCGCCTATTACAAGAATCCGCAGGCGATCAAGCATGTGGACTGGCACCAGAGCCGCATCAACTTCCAGGCCTGGCCCTATCCATCGGCCACAGAAGTCGTTACGGATCAGCTGCGGAAGCTTGTCGTGACCGGCGACAAGTCGTTCATGGACAAACTGTCCACCGACTTCGTGGTAAAGGACCTTCTGAATTACAGCTACATCAAGAAATCGCTCGAAAATCATCCCAAGTGGAAAAACGATTTGAGCGTGCCGCAAACGGGTGATCCGTTTGTCCGCACGGAAGTCATCGAAGTATGATCGGAGTCGCCGTACCCGCGGGATCACTGACCTCCCTGTGTCAACGGGTCTTCGGGGTGCGGCGCCTGACCTGCGGGATTCTCGGTCTGCTTGCGTTTGCTGCGCTCTGGGAGCTAGGAACAATGCTGCTGGGGCTCAACCCGGCAACGCGAACATTTGTGACCTTCGGTCCGATTCCGACCTTCAAGTCGGTTCCCTTCCTCTGGCAAACCGACAGGATTCAGGACGCCGTCGTTGCCAGCGGGTATCGCATCGGCATGGGCATGCTTCTCGCCGTTGTCTTCGGCGTGCCGATCGGGATCCTCATGGGCTTCAGCAAGCGATTTCGCGAGCTGAGCAATTCAGGGTTTCAGTTCCTGCGCATGATCAGCCCGCTCTCCTGGATGCCGCTCGCAGTAATCATGTATCCGGACTGGAACCAGGCGATTATCTTCCTGATCGCGATTGCGGCAGTTTGGCCGGTGATCTTCGCTACCGCTGCAGGATTGGCCAAGGTGGACCCGAACTGGTTCAAGGTCGCCCGCAATCTCGGCGCAAATCCCGTTCACATGATCTCTCTGGTGATTTTGCCGGCGATCGCGTTCGACGTCTTCACCGGCATCCGCCTGGCGCTGGGCGTCGCGTGGATCGTACTCGTACCCGCGGAGCTTCTGGGGGTCACCTCGGGGCTCGGCTACGCGATCAGGGATGCGCGGGACACGCTTTCGTATAACCACCTCACAGTGATGGTGCTCGTCATCGGGATCATCGGCTGGTTCCTGGATGGCATTTGTGTCGCACTGATCACGCGCTACAGCTGGCGCCACCGGGTGGCGGGCTAGAGATGCCGGGGCCGAATATCATCGCGACGGAGCTCGCCGGCGCCGACACCGCCGCCACCGCGGTGATCGACGCACCGCTTGGGCTCGGCAAGACCACGCGGCAGGCGGCGTTCAATTTCGTCGCGGGTCTCGCGATTCTCTTCGCCCTCTGGTGGCTGGGCATCGAGCTTCTCGCGCGCAGTTCGTCGACGGCCTATTTCGCCAGCTTCGGGCCTCTCCCGGCGCTCCGGGCAATGGGCGGCATGTGGCGCAGCGGACAGATCCAGAGCGCGGTCTGGTCGAGCGGGTGGCGGTTGGCGACGGGGCTGCTTATCGCAATCGCCGTCGGGGCTCCGATCGGCGTTCTGATTGGCCGCGTCCGGATCTTTCGCGAATTGAGCAATGCCCCGTTCCAGTTACTGCGCATGATCAGCCCGCTGTCTTGGGAACCGATCGCAGTGATCGTGTTCATCGGCTGGGACTCGGCAATCATCTTTCTGATCACGATTGCCGCGGTCTGGCCAGTGATATTTTCCACCGCGGCGGGTCTGGCCAAAGTGGATCCGAACTGGTTCAAGGTAGCGCGGAATCTCGGCGCCAGTCGATGGCAGATTCTGACGCAAATCATCGTACGGGCGATCACTTTCGACGTGCTCACCGGCCTTCGACTTGCTCTCGGCGTCGCATGGATCGTTCTTGTCCCCGCAGAGTTCTTCGGGGTGACCTCAGGTCTCGGCTACTCGATCGAGAATGCACGCGAAAGCATCAATTACGATCAGCTCATGGCAATGGTTCTCGTGGTCGGAGCCATCGGTTACCTGCTGGACGGTTGTATTGTGCAACTGATCAGACGGTACGGCTGGCAGCGGCATTCCTGACCGGAACGCCGATGTCCTGTGAAACGTGCACGATCGACGGTGGTAACCAGTTGTCCCATCCGGAGGTGTTTGCAGCAGCTTGTCTTATCCGTTCAATGAGGAGCAATCAAAATGCATAGCCAAGCCATCACTGCGACGTACCCGCGCGCTATCGCGATTTCCAAGGGGCTTCAGCTTTTCGCCGCGTTCCTGCTGGGTAGCGTGCTGATCTACGGCGCCGGGTTCTCCCATATCCCCGCCGTGCACAACGCGGCACATGACGTACGGCACTCAGCAGACTTTCCGTGCCACTGACAGCAGAAAGTCGACATGCTGTTTCGCCGGGTTGTGCTTTGGGCACTTCTGATCGGCCTTGCTTCGGGCGCCGGAGTTAGCCTTCTCCAGCACTGGCTGACGATCCCGATCATTCTCGCCGCCGAAGTGTTCGAGCAGAAGGCCGAGGTTCCACAACCCGGAGCATTGGCCGGTGTGGAGACGCCCGCGCACGACGATAGTGCCGACACCCCACGCGCGGCGGCAATCCATGAGCACGAAGTCGAAGCGTGGAGCCCCGCTGACGGCGTCGAGCGGACCGGCTTCACCGTTTTGGCCAATGCACTGACTGCCATGGGGTTCGCGCTGGTCTTGCTCGCGGCGATGGGGGCGGCGCTTCACTTTGGTTTTGCGTCCAAACTGGACTGGAATTACGGGCTTCTCTGGGGTGTCGCGGGATACGCTGTGTTCTTTGTGGCGCCGGCCCTCGGTTTGCCGCCGGAGATACCTGGCGGCATCGTAGCCCCGCTGGTTGCGCGGCAGCTCTGGTGGGTGCTGACCGCCGCCTGCGCGGCCATCGCGCTGGCCGGCGCGTCGTTCGGCAAATCCCCGTGGCGGTGGATGGCGCTGGCGCTGCTGGCGGTACCGTACTTGATCGGCGCGCCTGCTCTGCCGCCGCACCCGTTTGCCGAGCACTCGGCTGCGGATGCTGCCGCGTTGGAGCACCTGTCCCAACGTTTCGTCTGGGCGACGGCGCTAACGAACGTCTGTCTTTGGCTGATGTTGGGGAGCGCCTCGGGTTGGGTCGCGCGACGCTACCTCAGGATGGTAATCGCCGGGCCGGAGGGAGGCGGGCAGGCGGCGGCGCGCATGTAACCGGGGCGGACGACGGTGGTGCGCGCCGGGCCCGATTCACTGACATGCAATCGCCGCGAGGTACCGCGCCCCAATTGCCCGGGTCCGCTTCGGCAACCCGTGTCATGGCGGGGGACCGACACAATCGTCTGTAGAAAAAGGCATCAGGTATGAATCCGACAAGGATGAGCATCATTGTCGTGTCCGGTTCGCTCGAGCGGCTGCAAATGGCCGCCATGGTCGCCTCGGTGGCTGCCGTGAGCGGCAGCGAGGTGGCGGTGTTTCTATCGATGAACGCACTCCCTTGCTTTCTCTCGGAGAACCGCGCACAGGCCCCGACGGAGGGTGCATTCGGCGAATCCATGCAACAGGTGAACGTTCCGCCCTTCAAGGAGCTGTTTCGGCAAGCCGTCGAACTGGGGGACGCCCGGATCTATCCATGTTCGATGGCAATGGATGTCCTCGGTGCGTCGCGTGAGCAACTCGAGTCGTATCTGGATGAGCCGCTCGGGCTCACCAAGTTTCTGAGCGACGCGGCCGGCAGCCAGGCGTGGACGTTTTGACGCCGGCTCCCGAATCGGAGAACCTGTCTTATGCCACAAAGGAAGGTACTGGATGCGCGCAACACGTTCTGCCCCGGCCCGCTGATGGAACTCATTGCCAACATGAAACTCATCGGGGTCGGCGATGAACTCGAAGTGCTCTCGACGGACAAGGGATCTGCAGATGACGTTCCGGAATGGATCAAGAAAGTTGGTCACCAGATGGTGGGCACCACTGAGGTAAATGGCGTGTGGCACATCGTGGTACGTAAAGCGAAGTGATTCCGCCGCTCCGATAGCGGCACGAGGTAAATCGATGCAAATCCTGATCGTCGGCGGTGGAACAGGCGGCACAATTCTTGGCAACAGCCTCGCGCGCCGGCTTGCGAGCGAGATCCGTGCTGGCAAGGTTCGAATTACCTTGCTCTCGGCCTCCGACAAGCACATGTACCAGCCTGGGCTGCTGTACGTGGCGTTCGGGCAGATGACTCCGGATCAGCTCTATCGCGACGAGGCGAGCCTGCTGGAGTCGAGCATCGATTTTCACGTAGATCCGGTAACGGAATTCCACCTCGATCGAAACGAGGTCAAAACCGGCAGTGGCAAGACTTATGCGTACGACCTGCTTGTGATTGCGACCGGGGCGCGAATCGTCCCGCAGGAAGTACCCGGCATGGCGGAAGGCTCTGAGAATTTCTATACGGAGGAGGGTGCGCTCCGTCTGCACAAGCGCCTGATGGAGTTCCGCGGCGGCACCGTCGCGATGGTGGTTTCGCTACCACACAAGTGCCCGGTTGCCCCGATCGAGGCGATGTTTCTGCTGCACGACTTTTTCAAGGCGCGCAACATCCGCGACAAGGTCAAGCTGCAATACAACTATCCGGTCAACCATGTGCACGCTACCGCCAACGTCGCTCGATGGGCCAAGCCAGAATTCGACAAGGCAGGGATCGAGTACGAGACGCTGTTCAACGTGAGGGAAGTCGATCCCGTCAAAAAGATCGTCTACAGCGAAGAGGGTACGGAGTGCAAGTACGATTTGCTGATCGCGATCCCGCCCCACCGCGGAATGGAAATGGTGGAGACGAACAATCTCGGGCTGGGCGGCTGGATTCCTACGGATCGCTTCAAGCTGACCATGAACGATCACGACAACGTCTATGTGATCGGCGATGCAACCAATATTCCCGTCAGCAAGACGGGCTCGGCCGCGCATTTCGAGGCCGAGGTCGCGTCGGACAACATCGTTTCGGTGATCAAGACCGGGGTTCCAGTCAGGGAATATGACGGCAGAGTGTATTGCTTCATCGAGGCCGGTTTTGATCGTGCCACGCACAACGCCTTCGATTACATCAACCTGCCGGAACTGAAACCTCCTACAAAGTCGGTCCATTGGTTCAAGGTCGCGTACAACCAGATGTACTGGTCTACCGTGCGCGGTCTACTTTAAGGGCGACGCCATGAGCACCGACACGGAATTCGCGCCGGCTTCGGTTGCGGGTGAGCGCGGGGGCATTGCCCCATCCGTACTCGAGCAGCTCGCCGAGATAGCAATGCTCATCGGTTCCGCACGCGACGCGATGTCGGACGAAATGGTCACCCGGCTCGCCAGGGCCATCAGTGAAGGCGCCACGCTGCTTGATCGATTGACGCGCAACGAGGGGCTACTGCAGCTTCTCCGCGTGCTCGAGCGTCCGGAAGGTCAGCATCTGCTGATCGGATTATCCAAGGCGCTCGACCTGATGGACCGACAAGTCGCGGCGGCACCGCCATCCAGTGGCGGCATTGCTGGTCTCTGGAAGCTCGCGCGCGAGCCGGGGGCGCAAGACGCCATCCGATTGCTTTCGATCCTCAGTCAATGCTGGGTTGAGAGCATGCGCGACGCTCGCTGAATCAGGGGAGCAGGTCGTAGGTGCGAAGCCCGTTGCGGGCGACGCTCGCGCGCGGCCAGTGCGGGTGGGCGAGCGTTTGGCGCAGATCCTCGCGACCGGCCTCCCACAGCGCCCGGACGGTGGCGCGCGAGAAATCGTAATCCTTCGCGACCGTCGAGAACGCCGTGCGCCGGTTGATCAGATGCACGATCGACACCTTGCGGCGTTGCGTGCGCTGCGCGAGGAGCTTCGCGTCGTCGTCGGCGGCGAGTCGCGCGGGGAGCTTGGCGAGCAGCCGGCGCAGCGCCTCGCGCTGAACGTCGTCTTGCTTGCCGCGGCTCGTCCCGAAGCGCGTCCGGCTCGAGTACTGAATGTCCTTCGAGCGCTCGAGCACTTCGTCGAGCGTCTGCGGCATCGCCCCCCGTGCGCTGAACAGATCGATCTGGAACACCAGCGCATCGAGGTCGCTGCGATCGTCGAGGACGTACCACAGCGGGATGTTCGACGTGAGGCCGCCGTCCCAGTACCACGCATCGCCGATCCTGATCGGGGGAAACCCGGGCGGCAGCGCTCCGCTCGCCATGATGTGCTGTGGGCTGAACTCGACGTCGCCCTGAGCGTTGTCGAAGTAGACTGAATTGCCCGTCTCGATGTCGGCGGCGCCGATCGAAAGCCGCGTCGCACCCGAGTTGATGAGATCGAAATCGATCAGTTCGCCGAGCGTCTTGGCGAGCGGCGACGTATCGTAGACCGACAGGGCCGCGATCTCGCCGTGCGGCATCAGCATCGGCGGCGGAATGCGCGGGACGAAGAAGCCGGGCACGCCAAAGGTCGCGATCGCCGTCGTGCTGAGGCGGCTGAATGCGACCCGCAGCGGATCGAGTTCGTGCGGCGGGAGGTAGGTGATGCCCGAGGACACGAGCTCCCAGAAGGAGTGCAGGCGCTCGATGCGGTGCTCAGGCCGGTTGCCGGCGATCAACGCCGCGTTGATCGCGCCGATCGACACCCCAGTCACCCAGTCCGGCGCCAGTCCGCGCGTGTGGAGCTCCTCGTAGACCCCCGCCTGGTACGCGCCGAGTGCACCCCCTCCCTGCAGGACGAGGACGGTGTGACGGCGCTTCGGAACGTGGGTGTGCGTGCGGCGGGCCATTACTGTTTCGCGCTAATTCTACCGCCTCGCCTGCAGCACGGCCGCGCTCCGCGCGACGCAGTATCGTCACGACGCCGCGTCGGGGAGCGGTGGGGATGCGGCGGCGCGCGAGTTCGACCGCGGGGGGCCGAGGGAGTGGGGAACGGTGACGCGCTCTACACCGGCTGCGTTCCGCAGCCGAACTCGCGCGTCACCATTCCCCACTCCCTGCCTCCACGATCGGAGTAGAGCGCGACGGTGCATCCCCGCTGCCAGAACCCGCGCGGCGCATCGCCAAAATCGGACCCGGCGCTACGCAAAACGCGCCTCGGCGCGGGCGCGGATCTCGTCGAGCGTCGCGTCCATCGTCAGTGCCTGCGGATCGAGCCGCACGTGGACCAGTGCCGCCGTGCCGGCTGCCAACGAGCGCTCGAAGGCGGGCGCGAAGTCGTCGGTGCGAAGGACGGTCTCGCCGTGCGCGCCGTACGCGCGCGCCAGGGCGGCGAAATCGGGGTTGCGCAGGCTGGTTCCCGACACGCGGCCCGGATAGCTGCGCTCCTGGTGCATGCGAATCGTTCCGTACATTCCATTGTCGATGACGACAAATACGATCGGCAGCGCGTACTGGACTGCCGTCGCAAGCTCCTGGCCGTTCATCAGGAAGCAGCCGTCGCCGCTCCACGATATGACCTGGCGCTGCGGATGGGCGAGTTTGGCTGCGACGGCAGCCGGGACACCGTAGCCCATCGAGCCCGAATACGGCGCGAGCTGGCCGCGATAGCCGCGATAGCGGAACACGCGGTGCATCCACGTTGCGAAGTTGCCCGCGCCGCTGGCGACGATCACGTCGTCGTCGAGCCGTTCGTCGAGCCAGCGAACGATCCGCCACAGGTCGACGTCTCCGGCGACGGGGCGCGGGGAGCGCCACGCCTCATACTCGGTATGGGCCGCCGCGGCCGACGCAGACGCGTCCGGTTCGACCGGCCGTGCGGACTTCGCGTCGATCGCCGAAAGAAAGGCGCCCGGCGTCGCGAGGATCGCGAGGCGCGGCTGGTAGACGCGGCCGAGCTCGTCGCTGCCGGGGTGAACGTGGATCAGCGCCTGCTTCGGCACCGGGACGTCGAGCAGCGTATAGCCGGCGGTCACCGTCTCGCCGAGCTTCTCGCCGAGTGCCAGAAGAACGTCGGCGTCTCGCACCCGCGCAGCGAGGCGCGGATTGATGCCAACGCCGACATCGCCCGCGTAGTTCGAATGCCGGTTGTCGAAGAGGTCCTGGTGCCTGAACGCGCAGGCGACGGGAAGGTCCGCCGTCTCGGCAAAGCGGGCCAGCGTCGCGCAGGCGGCAGCGTTCCAGCCGCTTCCGCCGACGAGCACCAGCGGTCGCTTCGCCCCCCGCAGCAACCGCGCGGCCTCGGCAAGGTCCTCGCGCGCCGGCGTCACCGCGACGCTCTCGACGTAAGGCGGATCGGCGCACTCTGCAGTGGCTGCGAGCACGTCCTCCGGAAGCGCCAGCACGACCGGCCCGGGCCGGCCGGACATCGCGACGCGATAGGCGTGGGCGATGTACTCGGGGATCCTCTCGACGCGATCGATGTGTGCGGCCCATTTGGCGCTCGCCCCGTACATGCGCCGGTAGTCGATCTCCTGGAACGCCTCGCGGTCGGTCTCGCCGGTGCCGACGTGGCCGACCAGGACGATCATCGGCGTCGCGTCCTGGCTGGCCGTATGGATGCCGATGGCGGCGTTGGAGGCGCCTGGGCCACGGGTGACGAAGGCAAGCCCCGGGCGGCCGGTGAGCTTGCCGAACGCCTCGGCCATGTACGACGCGCCACCTTCGTGGCGGCAGATCACGAACGTGAGACGCGGCGCCGCATCGTAGAGTGCGTCGAGCGCGGCGAGGTAGCTCTCGCCTGGCACCCCGAAGACGTGCGTCGCGCGCTGCGCGACAAGGCTCGCGACGACGAGCTCTCCGCCGGTCCGAATGGCCATCATCACTCCATGCAAGATCCTGCAGTGATTCTACGTGACCGTGTGCCGAGGCCCTATAATCGCGGCGACCCGTGACCCCCGGACGCTGAACGATGCCCCTCGACGGGCTTCTCGACGACGCATTGCTGTTCGCCGCCGGCGCGCTGGTGCTGGTGCTGGTATCGATGTTCTTCGCGTCGCACCGCCGCCGCGGACTGGTGCCGATGCTGGTCGTCGTCGCAGTCGGCGTCGCCGGACTTTGGACGATCGACCGCTACGGGCAGTTGATCCATGCGGCGACGCTGCCGGCAATCGTGCGCGAAGCGGCGCTCGCGCTGGTCGCCATCGGCGTGATCCAGATCGTCGTGCGCTTCACGTTTCAGACCGTGCTCGCGCGGCGGGGCATTCCGCGCATCCTCGACGAGTTCGTCATTGCGCTCGCGCTGATCGGCTATGCGATCTACCGGCTGAACGCCGTCGGCGTCAACCTCGCCGGGCTCATCACGACGTCGGCGGTGCTGACCGGCGCGCTCGCGTTCTCGGCACAGTCGACGCTCGGCAACCTGTGGGGAGGCATCGCGCTGCAACTCGAGAAGACGTGCCGCGTCGGTGACTGGGTGCGCATCGAGAACCTCACCGGGCAGGTGGTCAGCATCCGCTGGCGATCGATGGCGATCGCGACGCCGACGCACGAGACGATCGTGATCCCGAACCAGATGCTGATGAACAACCGCGTCACGGTCGTCGCCCGCCACGGCGAAGAGCGGACAGGCTGGCTGCGCTTCGTCGAGTTCCAGGTCGTGTTCGCGCACTCGCCGGAGAGCGTCGTAGCGGTGATCGAGAAGGCGCTCGCCAAGGCCGACATCCCCTTCGTCGGCCGCGACCGCTTGCCCGAGGTCGTCTGCCAGGACTATCGCGACAACGGCATCCAGTACGCGGTCGTGTACGAACTGACCGACGTCTCGCGCTACTGGAGCGCCGATTCGTACATCCGCGTCCATGTCTACGCGGCGCTTGCGCGCGCGGGCTTTAGGATCCCGTTCCCGCACCGGGTCGTCGAGATGCGCCAGGACGAGCGGATCGAAAACGCCGAGCGCGAGATCGAGCACCGCCGGGGGGCGCTCGCGACGATGAATCTGTTCGCTTCGCTCACCGACGACGAGCGTGCGACGCTGGCGCGGGCGCTGACCACCGAGCTTTACGCAGGAGGCGACACCGTGTTCCTGACCGGTGAGCCCGGCGACTCGCTCTATCTGCTCGCGTCGGGACGCGTCGACATCGTCGGCACCGATCCCGCTGGAGCGCCACACCGCTTCGCGACGCTCGCGGCACCTGCGTACTTCGGCGAAGGCGGGCTTCTCCTCGGCCAGCCGCGCGGCGCGACGGTGATCGCGAGCGGCGAAGCCCGTTGCTATCGCCTCGACAAGGCCGACTTCGACCGCATCGTCCGGGCGCGGCCGGCGCTGGTGGAAAAGCTCGCGGCGGTCCTCACCGAGCGCCAGGCGGAAAACGACGCGACGCTGCAGGCGCTCGACGCCGACGCGCGCAAGGCGCGCGCCGCCGGGCGTACCGCCGACTTCATGCGGCGGATGCAGCAGTTCTTCGGCCTATGAGCCTTTCACGCATCGCCGCAGCGCTTTTGTGCACCGTATCGTTCGCCGGGGGCGTCGTTCCGGCGGTCGCGGCCGCCGACGGAATCGTCGTCACGCAGATCGAGACCACGAGCGGGAAACCCGGCATCGCCGGAAGCGAGGAGATCGCGGTCGACGGCGCGACCGGCAAGTTCGTGTGGAGAACGATGCTGGGCGAAGGCAAGGTCCCGCCCCGGAACAAGGACGCGGTGCCGATGATCAGGGACGGCGTCGTCTACACGGGTAGCCCGGTCACCAACACCGCCTACGCGCTCGACGTGAAGAGCGGCGCCATCCTGTGGAGCCGGAAGTTGTCGCGAATGAAGGCGGCACCGACTGTCGAAGGCGACCACGTCTTCTTCCCGGTCGCCAACGGCACCATCTATGCGCTCGATCGCAAGTCAGGCGAAATCGTCAATGCCTACCAGTCGGGCAACGGGGGCTTCGGCCCGCAGAACGGCGTCATCGTCAATCACACGATGTACATCGGAACGAATTACGGCTGGGTGTACGCGATTCCGACCAGCGACCTGATCACTTCGAAATCCGCGCGCTGAGCAGTCGCGCTTCCGTGGTCGCCGCGCAGGCGATGCTGCCGTCGGTGCGCCTGCCTACCCGGTCAACGACCGTGGATCAGGCTCTCGCGCGTCAGCAGAAACACGCTCTCGTCTGACGATGCGGTCTCGAGCCAGACAAACGCCATCCGCGGGAACGCCGCTTCGAGCGCGTTCCGGTGATGCCCGATCTCGACCAGCAACACGCCTCCCTGATTGAGGAAGCGCGGTGCCTGCGCGACGATCGTGCGCACGGCGTCGAGGCCATCGTCGCCGCCGGCGAGCGCCAGCTGGGGTTCGTGCCGGTACTCGGGAGGAAGCGACGCCATCGCGAGCGCCGACACGTAGGGCGGATTGCTGACGATGAGGTCGTAGGACTTCGCCGGTAGATTGGCGAAGAGATCCGAGCGGATGAGATTGACGCGCCCGTCGAGACCGTAGTCGGCGACGTTGCGCTGCGCGACCGCGAGCGCGTCCGACGAGAGATCGGCCGCGTCGATGTCGGCCTTTGGAAACGCGTGCGCGAGCAGGATCGCGAGGCAACCCGATCCGGTGCACAAATCGAGCACGTTCTGCACGGCGTCGGGGTCCGGGACGTACGGCGCGAGCCCGTCCGGAAGGAGCTCGGCGACGAACGAGCGCGGCACGATCACCCGCGGATCGACGTGAAAGCGGAACGCGCCCAGCCAGGCTTCGCCTGTGAGGTAGGCCGCCGGGATGCGTTCGTCGACGCGCCTCGCGAGTACCGCACCGACCTCGGCGCGCTCGCCGGCCGTCAGGCGCGCGTCGAGGAATGCGTCGAGACGGTCGTGCGGCAGGTGCAGCGTGTGGAGGAGCAGGTAAATCGCCTCATCCCACGCCGTGGCGAAACCGTGCCCGAACGCGAGGCCCGCGCGGCTGAAGCGCGACACCGCGTAGCGCAGCCAGTCGCGAAGCGTTTCGAGCTCGGGCGCGGCTGCGGGCATCAGTGTTCCGGTCCCAGCAGGCGCTCGAGCAGGCGCCGATAGATCGCCGCGAGGGTCTCGAGATCGGCAGCCTTCACCCGCTCGTCGATCTTGTGAATCGTCGCATTCACCGGCCCGATCTCGAGCACCTCGGGGCAGATCCGCGCGAGGTAGCGCCCGTCGGAGGTCCCGCCCGCGCACGACAGCACGGGAGTGACACCGGCGAGCTCGCGAATCGTCGAGGAGGCGAGCTCGACGAGCCGGCCCCGGCGCGTATGGAAAGGCTCACCGTGCGCGGTCCACGCGATCTCGTAGTCGAGGCCGTGCCGGTCGAGGACCGCAGCGAGCCGCGACGCGAGCCCGTCGCGCGTCGACACCGGCGCGTAGCGGAAATTGAACATCGCCTCGAGCCGTCCGGGGATCACGTTGCCGGCTCCGGTACCCGCGTGCAGGTTGGACACCTGGAACGTCGTCGGCGGGAAATGCTCGTTGCCGTCGTCCCAGCGCATCGCGGCGAGCTCGGCCAGCGCCGGGGCGACTTCGTGGATCGGATTCCTCGCGAGCTGCGGATAGGCGACGTGCCCCTGCACGCCGTTGACGGCGAGCGTTCCCGATAGCGTCCCGCGCCGCCCGTTCTTGACGACGTCGCCCAGCGTCGCTTCGGACGACGGCTCACCGACGATGCAGTAGTCGATCACGGTGCCTGCGGCCTGCAGACGCTCGACGATGCGCAAGGTCCCGTCGACCGACGAGCCTTCCTCGTCGGATGTGATTGCGAGCGCGATCGACCCGCGATGCGCCGGATGTGCGGCGACGAGGCCCTCGACCGCGGTGACGAACGCCGCGACCGATCCCTTCATGTCGGCAGCGCCGCGCCCGTACAGGTATCCGTCGCGCACGACCGGGGCGAATGGGTCGCTCGACCACGCATCGCGCGGACCCGGCGGCACTACGTCGGTGTGACCGGCGAGGCAGACGAGTGGCCGTGAACTGCCGCGCCGCGCCCACAGGTTGGTGACGCCCTGGTCGACGTGCGGGTCGAACGAAAAGCCGAGCGGAGCGAGCCGCTCACGGATCAGCGCCTGGCAGCCGGCATCGTCGGGAGTGACCGACCGACGCGCGATCAGCGCGACGGCGAGATCGAGCGTCGGCGCGCGATCGGAGTGCATCCGATCATGGTAGCAGAGGGGTCCGCTCCGCAGCCGCGGCGGCCACGACGAACGTCAGTCGGCGTGACCGAGGTACTCGGGATTGATCGCAACCTGCGCGAAATCGGCCCCCGAGCGGCGACTTTCGGACGCGGGCTGAGGCGCTTCGCTCTGGACGCGCGCGCCTGGCGTGTTCTGGTTGATCAGCCACGCGAGGTTGGTCGGCGAGTCCGACGCGGTCATCGCCTCGTCGTAGCTGATGCGCCCATCGAGATAGAGGCGTGAGAGCGCCTGCTCGAAGGTCTGCGAGCCGGGGTAGAGCGACTGCTCCATCGCCTCCTTGATCTGCGTGAACTCGCCGTTCTTGATGAGCTCGGCGATCAGCGACGTATTGAGCAGAATCTCGACGGCGGGTTGCTGCAGGCCGTCGACGTTGCGCAGGAGCCGCTGCGACACGATCGCGCGCAGCCCGATCGACAGGTCGGACAGCACTGCCGCCCGCGCGTCGTGGGAGAACATGTTGATGATCCGCGACAGCGCGTGGTAGCTGTTGTTGGCGTGAATCGTCGACAGGCAGAGGTGCCCGGTCAGCGTGTGCAGAAGCGCCGACTGCATCGTCTCCTTGTCGCGGATCTCGCCGATCATGATGAGATCGGGTGCCTCGCGCAGCGCGTTCTCCAGCGCCCTCTGGTAGCCGAGCGTGTCGATGCCGATCTCGCGCTGGTTGACGATGCTCTGCCGGTGCTCGAACAGGTACTCGATCGGGTCCTCGATCGTGAGGATGTGCCCGGTGCGGTTGGTGTTGCGGTGATCGATCATCGCCGCGAGCGTCGTCGACTTGCCCGAGCCGGTCGCGCCGGCGACCAGCACCAGCCCGCGCTTGGCCATCACGAGATCGAGCAGGACCGGGGGCAGGTGCAGCGCCTCGAAAGGCGGGATGCTGCTGCGCACGTAGCGAATGACCAGCGAGATCGAGCCGCGCTGCCTGAAGATGTTGATCCGGAAGTTGCCGACTGCGCGGTCGAGGTGCGAGATGTTCATCTCGCGCTCGTTCTCGAACTCGCGCGCCTGCTCCTTCGTCATCAGGTCGTAGGCGATGCGCCGCACGGTGTCGACGTCCATCTTCTGAGTCGAGACCGCGCTGACCACGCCGTTGACCTTCAGGCTGATCGGCGCCCCGCACGAAAGGTA
>DATNCZ010000215.1:0-3728 GCA_035553335.1 Gemmatimonadaceae bacterium | reverse complement strand
GGATTCTTTGCGAATGCCCATGCCGAATGCGCGAACACGATCACCGCGCATCCGCCGATCGCCCAATCGACCCCAATGACGTGCGCCAGCGCGCCCGAGATGAACGAGCCCACCGGCACCAGTCCAACAGCGACGAATACGTACGCGGACACCACTCTGCCGCGCAATTCATCGGGCGCGATGGATTGCAGCAATCCGTTGGCAAGCGCGCCCATCACCAGCATCGCGAATCCCACGAACACGAGAATCACCGCTGCGGGAAGGAGTCTGTGCATCAGCGAGAAGACCATGAGGCCTGCGGAGAATCCATATGCAGACCATACGTACAGCTTGCCCCGAGCGATGTGCTGGCCGAGTGCCGCCATCGAAAGGGCACCGATCAGCGCGCCGAGCCCCACGCAAGCGAGCAGGATTCCGTAACCCGCTGCGCCCGCGTGTACGACGTCACGCGCTACGACGGGCATCATGGCGAGAAACGGCATCCCGAAGACGGACGTCACTCCGACGACCCGTACCAGCACGCTCACCAGCGGTGTGTCTCGCATGTAGCGGAAGCCTTCCAGCATTCCCTCGATCGGCGACACGCGAGTTTCGATGCGCTGCCACTTGGGAACGTGGATCATGAACAGTCCGGTGAGCACCGCGAGATAGCTCATGGAGTTGAGCGCGAAGCACCACTTGGGGCCGAGCGTGCCGATGACTATCGCGGCGATCGACGGGCCGATGACTCGTGCGAAATTGAAGCCCGCGGAGTTGAGCGCGATCGCATCCACCAGGTCCTCGCGGCCGACCAGCTCCACGATGAAGCTCTGTCGCGCCGGAATCTCGAACGCGCTGATGGTCCCGTTGAGCGTCGCCAGGATGATCAGCCAGTTGATCGTGAGATGGTGGGACGCGGTGAACCACCACAGCACCGACGCCTGCACCAGCAGCAGCGATTGCGCGATTCTGACCAGCTTGAGCTTGTCGTTCCGATCGGCAACCACACCGCCGTACAGGGAGAGCAGCAGAACAGGGAGCGCGGACGCACCAGCCACGACTCCGACCATCAGTGCGCTGTTGGACAGTTGCAGCGCCAGCCACCCCTCGCCCACCGACTGCATCCACGTACCCACGAGCGACAGCGTCTGCCCACCCCAGAATATCCGGAAATTCCGATGTTTGAGCGGACGGAACGGATTGTTGGCGGCGGCCTTCTGCACGCGGGAAATGTATTGCGTACCGGGTGTATTATTCAGCTATGCGGTTCCATACATACTCCAGGTTCAGCCCGGAGATGGCCGACGCGGTCGATCTTCAGTCGCTCCTGGATAAGATGGCCGACTTTCTCCTCCAGTCCGGCTTCGCCGGCGGCGAGAATTTCAATCCCTACTGGGGGATGACGGGCGAAGACGCCGACCGCTCAGTGGACGCTCTGCGCGAGGCGATCCTCAACGCGATGATCGAGAGCGGCCAGTTCACGCCCGAGATGCTCGAAGCTCTGCGCGGCAACGGCGACGAGGACGCGCAGGAAAAGCTCGCGAAGTTCCTGGACGAGCTGATCGAGCGCCTCACAAAGGAAGGCTACCTCAACCTCGAAGCTCCGCCCCAGATGCCAGCGGGCCACCAGCAGGTCGAGGGCAAGGGCAGTCTCTCCCACGCAGCCTCCAAATCGGTCCAGTTCAATCTCACCGACAAGGGCGTCGACTTCCTCGGCTACAAGGCGCTCCGCCACATCATGAGCTCCCTCGGCAAGTCCAGCTTCGGGAGCCACGACACTCCGTATCTGGCCACCGGGATCGAGTCGGACGGCTGGAGCAAGCAGTATGAATTCGGCGACGTCCTGAACCTGGACGTGAACGAGACCCTCAAGCGCTCCATGGCGCGCACGGGCTCGCTGACCGTTCCGATGGATCTGGACTACGACGACCTGATGGTGCACCAGGCCGAGTACCGCTCGTCGTGCGCGACCGTGCTGATGCTGGATACGTCGCACTCGATGATTCTCTACGGCGAGGACCGCTTCACCCCCGCCAAGAAGGTCGCGCTCGCGCTGACGCATCTCATCCGCACCCAGTTTCCTGGCGACACCATCCGCATCGTGCTCTTTCACGATTCGGCGGAGGAGATTCCGATCTCGGCGCTGGCACGTGCGCAGGTCGGCCCGTACCACACCAACACCGCCGAAGGCCTCAAGCTCGCGCGCCGCATTCTTCTGTCACAGAAGAAGGACATGCGCCAGATCGTGATGATCACCGACGGAAAGCCGAGCGCACTGACGCTTCCGAACGGCCAGATCTACAAGAATTCGATGGGCCTGGACATGAACGTGGTGTCGGAGACGCTGCGCGAAGTGGCGGATTGCCGCCGATCGGGGATCGTCATCAACACGTTCATGCTGGCGCGCGATCGCGCGCTGGTGGAATTCGTGAAGCGCGTATCAGCGATCGCAAAGGGCAAGGCCTACTTCACCAACACGATGACGCTGGGCCAGTTCATCCTGATGGATTTCCTGCGCAAGAAGACGAGAACCGTTTCGTAACAGTCCGTCATCCCCGCAAACGCCGGAACCCACTTTTCGGCGCGCCGAATTGGTACGCCTGCGTAGGGCGCGGATTCTTCCGCGCCTGGCCCCGTTACGGGCGATCGAACGTGGATGAACGCCGGGTCCGGTGAACGTGGTCAGGGAAACGCCGGGTTCGTCGAATGTCGTCATCCCGCCGAAGGCTGGGAACCATGGAGGAGGTCTTGTGCATAGCAATCATGGTCGCAGGTATCACGTTCGATTGCATTAACAATGACAGGCACGGATACATCCGTGCCCCACGTTCGCCGCCGTCATTTACGCCTGCAATGCGACGGTGTTGAATCCGATCATCATCCGTGGATCCCCGCCTTCGGCGAGGGTGACGATATACGACATATCACCGTGCGTTCATCCCGTTCGATTGCATTGACGGGGGCCAGACGCGGAAAAATCCGCGCCCTACGCATGACAACCAATTCGGCGCGTGGATAGCGTTGTCGGATACGCCTACCAATTCGGCGCGTGGATGATGTTGTCCATAACGACCACCGATCCGGCGCGCCGAAAGCGGCGGCGCCGTCATCACCCCGTATACACGTACGTGCAATGCTGCTCCTGCGCGCGTCCAACCGCGATGATCATCGCAGGCACCAGAATCACACCCGGAATGAGCGACGCCGTCAGATCGCGCTCGATCTCTTCCTTGCTGCCGAATTTCTTCTGATCCGCGAGCTCGCTCGCGATTCCCCGCAGCGCCGTTCTGCACGACAGCACCACGACACCCGCAGCGAGCGCCTCCCGAATGCCGGGATTGTCGTCGTCACCGGCATAGTACACGTTCCGCGTCGCCGTGTCCTTGGTCTTGGGATCCTTCACGTCGAACATCTTTCCGAAACCGTATTTCTCCCACGCCGCATCGACGTACGTGGTAGCTCCCGTCTTCCCGTGAGCGGCGAGCACGGCGTTGACGTCGTTTGGATTCACGCCGTATTCCTTGGGATACGCTGTCTTGTACCGTATCGAATACTCGATTCCCTTGGTCCACTTGTCGTGCGCGTGGAACAGCTGACGGTGCTTTCCAGTCAACGCCTTGAGCCATGCCTCCGGCTCGTCGCCGGGATCGGGCGCGACACCCGCGAGCGATACGTCCGGAAGTAACGCGCTGGCACCAGCGAGCGCTGCGAGATGAGTCACGAAAGCCCTGCGGCTCGGTTTGTAGCTG
>DATNCZ010000214.1:0-3902 GCA_035553335.1 Gemmatimonadaceae bacterium | reverse complement strand
AAGGCGGCCGACTCGTGCTCGCGGGTCAGCTTACGGCTGGCGCGCTCGTGTCGTTCCTCCTGTATGCGATGTATGTCGCGGGAGCGGTGGCGTCGCTGGCTTCACTGTTCGGTGCGTATCAGGAAGCAGCCGGTGCCGCGCATCGCATCTTCGAGTTGATGGACATGACGCCGACCGTGATCGACCCGGTCGCGCCTGTTGCGTTGCCGCGGCCGCGACGGGGCGACGTCGCTCTCGAGCACGTTCACTTCAGGTACCAGCCGGAGCTGCCCGAAGCACTACACGACGTGTCGCTACACATAGGACCCGGCGAGATCGTCGCACTGGTAGGTCCAAGTGGCGCGGGAAAGACCACGGTCGCATCGCTCCTGCCGCGATTCTGGGACGTCACCGGCGGATGCATAACGTTCGACGGAATGGACATTCGTGACCTGTCGCTCCGCGATCTGCGCGAATCGATCGGTGTCGTTCCGCAGGAACCGACGTTGTTCAGTGGAACCGTGCGTGACAACATCGCGTACGCTCTGGCCGGAGACTCGGTCGCGGTACCGGATTCGGCGATCGAATCCGCTGCACGCGCGGCCAATGCGCACGAGTTCATCGTCCGGCTTCCGCAGGGGTATGACACAGCGGTCGGCGAGCGCGGAGTGAAGTTGTCAGGCGGGCAGCGGCAACGTCTCGCGATCGCACGCGTGTTTCTCAAGGATCCGGCACTGGTCATTCTGGATGAGGCGACGTCGAGCCTCGACTCCGAGAGCGAGCGTCTCGTCGAGGCTGCGATGGAGGAACTGCTGCGCGGCAGGTCCACGCTGATCATAGCACACAGGCTATCGACAGTGCTGCGCGCCGATCGCGTCGTCGTGCTGGAGCATGGACGCGTCGTAGAGACCGGCAGTCATGCGGACCTGCTGGACGCGGAAGGAATGTACGCGAAGCTCTACCGCGGTCAGTTCCGCGCCGGTGACCGCGTAGCGCTGGAGAGCATGTAGCGATCGCGCCGTGAGTTGACAGTCACTACCGTGCGATCGAGTCGTAGTTGTGTCCACTCATGGAGGTTTCGTTGTTTCGACAGAGCTCGTCATCGAATCTGCAATTCCATCGCGTAGCGGCAGGCGTCGCGCTTGTCTGCGCATTCACCGCCATCGCTTCCGCACGAGCGCAGAACAGCGCTTCAACACCGCACCTCCGACAGTTCACCAGCGTAGCGATCGCGCCGAATGGCCAGCACCTGGCCTGGATCGGACCGGACTCGCCACGGGGAGAGACCATAGCCGTCGAACTTGCAGCCAACGGCGGCAAGGGTGCCCCGGTTGCCGTAGCGCTGCCGGGTGCAGATCGCGGCAGCATGTCGGAGCTCGCATGGTCAGCCGACAGCAGGCAATTCCTGATACGAGCTACGAGCAGCGGGACGCCCGCGCTCTACGTTGCTGCCGCTACCGGCGGACCGGCTCGTCGAGTCGCGACGGTGACGGGATCGGTGCATGATGCGCGTTTCTCGCCGGATGCGTCGCGCATCGCCGTGCTGTATTCCTCACCGTCCGAAGAAGCGAACGGACCGACCCAGGCGACACCGCGCGATACCGGCGCGATGGACACGCACATCGACCGTCAGCATCTGGCAATCGTGGATGTCGCGACGGGCAAGCTCAGAGTCATTTCGAAGCCCGACGTGTACGTGTACGAGTATGACTGGTCGCCGAACGGGAAGGAATTCGTCGTGAGCGCGGCCAACGGATCGGGCAACAACAACTGGTGGGTGGCGCGTCTCGACGGGATAGACGCATCAACCGGCGCCGAAAGAGAAATTGCGACGCCAAAAGTGCAGATCGCGCAGCCCACCTGGTCGCCCGATGGAAAGCAGATCGCCTTTATCGGCGGCCTGATGAGCGATCAGGGGTCCACCGGCGGCGACATCTACACCGTTCCGGCGACCGGTGGCGTGGCACGCGACATCACGCCCAGCATCACCGTCTCGGCCGGCGCGTTCAGATGGCGGAGTCCGGAGTCGATTCTTGCGACGATGTGGTCCCATGGCGGCTCCGAGATCGCAACCGTCGATGCACGCACCGGTGCCGTGGCTGCATTGTGGTCGGCGGATGAAGCAATCGCCGCCGGAAGGGCGAGAGGTCTTCCAGTCATTTCTGCGACTTCCAATGGATCGACCGTCGCACTCGTACGCGAATCGTTGAGCACGCCGCCGGAGATCTGGGTCGGGCCGATCGGCCACTGGACGCAGATCACGCACGTCAATACAGGCGTAACCCCGTCATGGGGCAAGTCCGCAAGCGTCCACTGGCGCAGCGACAGGTTCGACGTGCAGGGCCTCCTCATCTACCCGCGCGACTTCGACGCGAGCAAGCACTACCCGATGATCGTGTACATCCACGGTGGACCGTCATCGGCATTTGCTCCGACGTTCATCGATGCATCCGCCGAGCAGGCTGTACTGTCGCGGGCGGGCTACTTCGTCTTCATGCCAAATCCGCGCGGAAGTTACGGCCAGGGTGAAGCGTTCACGAAGGCGAACGTGAAGGATTTTGGATACGGTGATCTCCGTGACGTGATGGCCGGCGTCGACACTGTGATCGCCCGTTATCCGGTGGATGCGAAGCGCCTTGGCGTTACCGGCTGGAGCTACGGTGGCTTCATGACCATGTGGACGGTAACGCAGACTACCCGCTTCAGGGCAGCCGTCGCAGGCGCGGGTATTTCGAACTGGCTGAGCTATACGGGCGAGAACCAGATCAGCGAGTGGATGGTTCCGTTCTTTGGAGCTACCGCGTACGAAGATCCGGCGGTTTACGCAAAGAGCTCACCGATCAATTTCATCTCGCACGTGAAGACTCCCACGCTGATCATCGTCGGCGAGCGCGATGCGGAATGCCCTTCACCGCAATCGTTCGAGTTCTGGCGCGGATTGCAGCACGTTGGTGTGAAGACGCAGCTCGTGGTGTATCCCGACGAGGGGCATCACTTCGCCAATCCGGTGCATCAACGCGACATGCTCAACCGATCGGTCGCCTGGTTCAACCAGTACCTGAAATAGCTCCGGCCGTTACGGATGGAACTGCAGATTCACAGTTGCAGTTCCATCCGCGGTAACGGTAACAGTTCCGTCAGCGATGCCGAGCATCGGCTGCCATGCACGGATGTGGTGCACGCCCGGCGGAACGCCATCGATGGTGAATGCGCCGGCGGCATCCGTGGTCGCGAAATACGGCTGATCCAGCACCACGACCCAGGCACGCGACATCGGCCTGCTCTCCACGGAAAACTCGATCACGCCCGGTGTACGCAGCAGCTTGTCGTACGGAATTACCTGTCCATCGTCGGTGAACGGCGCGAGCGCGACGGTATCGCCGGTCGCGACGTTCGTCGCGAATACCGTCTCGGCGAGCGGATCGTAGTTCACGACGTTGAGTGCGCCACCCGTAACCACGGTCTGGACCTGCGGGTCCCAGGCGCAGTCGTCATTCGTCAGCTGAAAGCGGCGCTGACTCGGCAGGGACTTTCCCTGCCGGACATCGGTAAGCCAGACGACCGCGTTCGCGACCTTGCCGTTGCTTCGGGCCAGCAGCTGGACGGTGAGCGGCTTGCCGCATCCATTCTGGTCCGCCGGGACGATGATGGCGGTGTCACCGGGCGGCGTTCCGGTGAACGAGACCACGCCGCTGATCCTGCCACTGCTGGCCACCGAGCCACCGTCGTAGGAAATGGACGATCGAGTGACGATTGCCGCGCGGTGGGCAGCCCCGACGGTATCAGCGAGGGCCTGAGCGGAGCTCTTGTCGCGACCCGAACAGGCGGCGACAAGAGCCAGGAACAATACGAGAACTGGGTGTCTGGAAACGTGCATGCGACCAACTTCGAGTGCGAACAAGGATGAGTCTGCTAATTTACCA
>DATNCZ010000213.1:0-9360 GCA_035553335.1 Gemmatimonadaceae bacterium | reverse complement strand
CAGTTCGCGATCGATCACAAGCTCGAGATCCTCGCGCGCATCACGGATTACGCGACCGGCGGTGGCGAGCCGCAGGATCTGTTCTTCGCGCCGATCGTCGCTGTCGAGATGCTGATGGCGAAGACTGGTGCGAAGATCGGTGACTACGACCTGATCGAAGCGAACGAGGCGTTCGCGTCCCAGTCGATCGCGGACGCTCGCGGGCTTGCGTGGGACACCGCTCGCGTCAACGTGAACGGCGGCGCCATTGCACTGGGCCATCCTCTCGGTGCGAGCGGCGCGCGAATTCTCACGACGCTTCTCTACGCGCTCAAGGATCGTGGCAAGCGAACTGGGCTCGCGACGTTATGCCTCGGCGGTGGGAACGCCGTCGCAATGAGCGTAGAGCGGCCGAGCTGATTGTTGGACGCGCGATCTCTCGTATTTGCTTCTCAGTCAGAACGAAAGCTTCGCGCTCCGTGGCGCATTCTCATCTTCCTGATCGTGTGGGTCGCGGTGACGCTGGTCGCCGCGGCACTCGCGCAGGGATTGCAGGGAGCCGCGTTCGCGAGCGTGCGCACGATCCTGTATTACTGGATCGATTTCCTGGCGATTCTCGTCGCAACGTTCGTATCGCTGCGGTGGGTGGACGGTGCCGAGTGGAATTTCGTGCGCTTCGGACGTTCGTCGTCCCAGCCTGCGTTGCTGACGAGTGGTTTTCTCATGGGGATGATCGCGATCGGCGCTCCCTGTGTCGTATTGCTGGCCATGCACGAGCTGCGCATCGTTCCAGCTCCCGAAGGGAACTGGGCCGTCTCAGCGGCGCAGATGGCGCTGTTTCTTCTTCCTGCTGCCGCAGCCGAAGAGCTGTTGATGCGTGGCTACATATTCGCGGTGCTGCGCGAAACGGTGGGATGGAAAACGACTCTCGTCGCGACGAGTATTGCATTCGGACTGTTACATCTTCGCAATCCCGGTGCAGATCCCGAGTCGATCACAGCAGTGATCATCGCGGGATTTTTTCTTGGTACGATACTGCTGGTCACGGAGAGCCTGTACGCCGCATGGATGGCTCACTTCGCGTGGAACCTGACCATGGCTGCGGGTCTTCACACCGCAGTGAGCGGTCTGGGCGTGACCGCGCCGAACTATCACGTGATAGACAACGGACCGGACTGGCTCACCGGAGGATCATGGGGTCCGGAAGGCGGGGTGGCAGCCGCATTGGGGATGTTCGTATTTCTGTTCTACCTGCACGGACGTTATCGCGAGCGCTTGCAGAGTGCAGCGCTTCAGAATCGATAAAATGGATCCCCGCGTTCGCGGGGATGACGATCGGATCGAACTGCAAGAGGATCATGTAAATGAGTGAGAAGATCGCCGTAATCGGCGCTGGTCAGATGGGCAACGGGATCGCGCACGTCTTTGCCGCGGCCTCGTTCCCCGTCACAATGATCGACGTAGCTCAGAGCGCGCTCGATCGCGGAAGAGCTACGATCGAGAAGAACCTCGACCGCCAGCTGAAGAAGGGAACCATCGATCAGGCCGCGAAGGATGCGACGTTGTCGAACGTCACGCTCGCGACCGAACTCGCTGCTGCTAGTGACGCGTCGCTGATCGTGGAGGCGGCGACAGAGAATGTCGCGCTCAAGTACAAGATCTTCACCGATCTCGACAAGCTCGCACAACCGGACGCAATTCTCGCGACCAACACGAGTTCCATCTCCATAACGGAGATTGCCGCGAAAACCGGGCGGCCGGAAAAGGTCGTCGGGATGCACTTCATGAATCCGGTACCTGTGATGAAGCTGGTCGAGATCATTCGCGGTCTCGCCACGTCGGACGAGACGACGGCGAAGGTCGTTTCACTTGCCAGCGCGCTCGGCAAGACGCCGGTAGAGGTGAGCGATTATCCGGGCTTCGTCGCGAATCGCATCCTCATGCCGATGATCAACGAGGCTGTGTATTGCGTGATGGAGGGTGTTGGCACGCCCGAAGCCATCGACACGGTGATGCAGCTCGGAATGAACCATCCCATGGGCCCGCTCACTCTCGCTGACTTCATAGGACTCGACACTTGTGTCGCGATCCTGGAGGTCATGCACGACGGACTTGGCGATCCAAAGTATCGCCCCTGTCCTCTGCTGAAGAAGTACGTCGCGGCCGGCTGGCTGGGACGCAAGACCGGACGCGGATTCTACAAGTATGCTTGATCTCTTTCCGCTGACCGAAGAACAGCGCGAGATACAGCGCGTAGCGCGCGACTTCGCCGCAGCGGAGATCGTCCCGTACTCGAAACAGTGGGACGCCGATTCGTATTTCGAGCCGACGCTGGTAAAGAAGCTGGGCGATCTCGGATTCCTCGGCATGTTGACCGCCGAGGAATACGATGGACTCGCGCTCGATACGGTTACCTATCTCGTGGCGCTCGAAGAGATCGCCGCTGCTGACGCATCGGTCGCGGTAATGATGAGCGTTCACAACTCACTTCCCACGCAGATGCTGTCGAGTTTCGGGAGTGAGGAGCAGAAGCAGCGATTCCTCAAGCCGATGGCGCGCGGCGAGCTGCTCGGCGCATTCGCACTTTCGGAGCCGGAGGCGGGGTCGGACGCCGCCGCGCTCTCCACGCAAGCCGTTCGCGACGGCGACGAGTGGATTCTCAACGGGACCAAGGCGTGGGTGACGAGCGGCCCATATGCCGGCGTAATTCTCGTTCAGGCGCGCACGGACACGGCCGACAACCGCAAAGGCGGCCGCGGAATCGGGGCGTTCATCGTGACACCTGACATGCCCGGATTTCACGTGGGCAAGAAGGAAGACAAGATGGGTCTCCGCGCCTCGCCGACCGTCCAGCTCGTTCTGGACGGACTACGCGTCCCAAGCACGAATCTGCTCGGCGATCCGTCGATGGGCTACGTTTACGCAATGCGCTCGCTCAACGCAGGACGACTCGGAATCGCGGCGCAGGCTCTCGGGATAGCACGCGCCGCGTTCGAAGCTGCAGTTGCGTACGCGTCCGAGCGTCGGCAGTTCGGTGAGCCGATCAAGGACTTTCAGGCAATCCAGTTCAAGCTGTCCAACATGGCGACGCGCATCTCGGCAGCGCGCGCGCTACTCTACGCGGCTGCGCGCGCCAAGGATGCGAATGCATCGAGCGCAAAGCAGGCTGCGTCAATGGCCAAGCTCTTCGCGAGCGAAACGGCCATGTGGGTCACCACCGAGGCGATTCAGGTCTTTGGCGGTTATGGTTACGTCAAGGACTATCCGGTGGAGAAGCTGTTCCGCGACGCGAAGATCACGGAGATCTACGAAGGCACGTCGGAAATTCAACGCATCGTCATAGCACGGGAGCTTTACGCATGAAGCTGTTCGAAACAATCGCTGAAATGGGCCATGAGCAGTTAGTCGTGTGCTCGGATCCGTCGTCCGGATATCGCGGCATCATCGCGATCCACAACACGACGTTGGGCCCCGCACTCGGTGGCACTCGCTTCTGGAGCTACGCGAGCGACGAGGAGGCGATAACCGACGCGCTGCGCCTCGCGCGCGGCATGACCTACAAGAACGCAGTTGCCGGCCTCAACCTGGGTGGAGGCAAGTCGGTCATCATCGGTGACAATCGCACCTCGCGCCGCGAGATGATCTTCCGTGCACATGGACGCTTCGTCGAGAGCCTCGGCGGCCGTTACGTGACCGCCGAAGACGTCGGTACGAGCACGTCCGACATGGACTTCGTCCATATGGAGACGGACTATGTCGCCGGCCTGGCCGGCAAGTCGGGCGATCCATCGCCCGTTACAGCACACGGCGTATTTCGCGCGATTCAGGCGTCCGCGATGTACCGCTGGGATTCGGACGATCTGGAAGGGAAGACGGTAAGCATTCAGGGTTGCGGCAACGTCGGCCGTCACCTCGCGAAGGCTCTGGACAAGGCGGGCGCGAAAGTGATCGTCTCCGACATCGATCCGGATCGTGTGGCATGGGTGTTGGCCGAGACCAACGCAACCGCCGTCGAAGGCGATGCGATTTATTCGGTCGAGGCAGACATCTTCGCGCCCTGCGCGCTTGGTGGAATCATCAACGATGCGACCATTCCCAAGCTCAAGGTCGAGGTCGTTTCCGGAGCCGCCAACAATCAGCTGCTGGAAGAGCGTCACGGCGACATGCTGCAGGAGCGTGGCATTCTGTACGCGCCCGACTACGTTGCGAACGCTGGCGGCGTGATCAACGTGTACAGCGAACTGGCCGGTTGGGACGCCAAGCGCTCCTTCCGCAAGGCCGACGAGATCTATGACACCATACTCGGCGTCTTCGAGATCGCCCGTACGGACGGGATCCCGACGTATCGCGCAGCCGACAGGCTCGCCGAGCGGCGGCTACAGGCTGTAAATTCAATGATGCGCACGTGGCCACAGTGGCCGCGCAAGTCGTGAAGTCTTAGGGTACGTAGGTGTTGCACGATGTTCTCGTCTGCCAGCGTGGATCACCCGGTCCACGCTGGCACGGCGAGCTGTTCCGTCCGTTTTCCAGAGGGTGTAGTTGAGATGAGCGTATCCACCATGCCGGCAACCGGCGAGCTGAGTGCGGTCTGGGATTTCGATCCGGACATCGCACGTCTGATCATCGAAGAGACCGAGCGCCAGCGCCACGGCCTCGAGCTCATTGCGAGCGAGAACTTTGTTTCGCTCGCAGTCCTGCAGGCGATGGGTACGCCGCTTACCAACAAGTACGCCGAAGGGCTTCCCGGCAAGCGCTACTACGGTGGCTGCGAAGTGGTGGATCGCGTCGAGCAGATCGCGATCGACCGCGCGAAGAAGCTGTTCGACGCCGAGCATGCGAACGTGCAGCCGCACTCGGGCGCACAGGCAAACGCCGCGGTGTATCTCGCCTTTCTCAAGCCGGGCGACCTGGTGCTGGGCCTGGACCTGTCGCAGGGTGGGCACCTCACGCACGGATCGCCGGTCAATTTCTCGGGTCTGCTGTACAACGCGATTCACTATGGTGTGAACGACGCCGGTTACATCGATTACGACATGCTTCGTTCGATTGCGCGCGAGCGCCGTCCGAAGATGATCATCGCTGGTGCGAGCGCGTATGCACGCACGATCGATTTCGCCGCATTCGCCGAGATCGCGCAGGAGATCGGGGCGAAGCTGTTCGTCGACATGGCGCACATCGCCGGGCTTGTCGCAACCGGGCTGCATCCGTCGCCGGTTCCATATGCGGACGCCGTCACTACCACGACGCACAAGACGCTGCGTGGACCACGCGGCGGTTTGATTCTCTGCAAGGCCGAGCATGCCAAGGCGATCGACAAGGCGATGTTCCCGGGAACGCAGGGTGGCCCACTCGAGCACGTCATCGCGGCAAAGGCAGTTGCACTCAAGGAAGCTCTGGATCCTTCATTCAGGACCTACTGCGCGCAGATCATCGCGAATGCGCAGACACTCGCCGGCGCGCTTGCGGATCGCGGCATGGACATCGTGTCCGGTGGCACGGATACGCACCTCATGCTGGTCGATCTGCGCAATCGCGGGCTGACCGGCAAGGTGCTGGAGCAGGCACTGGACCGCGCCGCGATCACCGTCAACAAGAACACCGTTCCCAAGGAAACGCAGTCGCCATTCGTGACGAGCGGAATCCGCGTTGGAACGCCGGCGGTCACGACGCGCGGAATGCGCGAAGCCGAGATGCGGCAGATTGCAGGGCTGATCGATCGCGTTGCGAAGGCGCCGGAAGATGCCACGGTATCGAGCGACGTTCGGGCAGAAGTGCGTGCGCTCACGGATCGCTTCCCGTTGTATCCGGGAAGCTTTGCCGAAAGGGATGACGCCTGATGGCGGATCTCGCGTTTCGCGATGGCGTGATGGAGCAGATTCGGCAACGCGAATCGAGGTATGAGGAAGGCGCGTATCTGTTCGTGCTCGCCGCGCTGGAATATTCTCAGGCGCAGTTGCAGGTACGGCGTCACATCACCGGAAGGGAACTCGCCATCGCATGCCGCGATCTTGCGATCGACCGGTACGGAATCATGGCGCGTGTGGTGCTCGAGCGATGGGGTATGGCCTCTACGGACGACATTGGATCGGTCGTATTCACGTTGGTGGATCTGGGGTTTCTCGCGAGTCAGCCCACCGATACACGCGACCAGTTCAGCGACGTGTACGATTTTGTCGAGGCCTTCGAGCGTCGCTATCCGTGGAACGGCAAGGCGCTCGTCTGACCCGCGTCCGACGAATCCATGCCGGTCCGCGTCGTCAATGTTGAAGAATCAGTCGCTCTGGATGCGGCTGCGATAGCGGGCGGTATCCCGTCGCGCGCCCTAATGCGCGCAGCTGCGTTCAACGCAGCATCCGTAATCTGCGCCAGATATCCCGATCAGTTGCGCCGAGGTGCGACTGTACTCACCGGCGCCGGTAACAACGGCGGCGACGGGTGGGCCGTCGCATCGGCGCTCGCCGCCGGTGGAGTGAAGGTGACCGTGCGTGAGGTCGTGCAGGCGCGCACACCCGATGCGATAGCCGAACGCGCGCAGGCGAGCGGACTCATCGGTATTGCTCCCCTCTCATGCGGCGTCGTGGTCGACGCGCTGCTGGGCACCGGCGGCTCCGGCGAACTTCGCGACGCGATTCTGGATGCGGCACGCGAGATTGCACGCGCCAGGGATGGCGGATCGGCCGTGGTCGCACTCGACGTGCCGACAGGTGTCAACGGGACGCACGGTGCGGAGAGCGATAGTGTAGTAGCCGACCTCACGATCAGCTTCGGCAGTTGCAAGCGCGGGACACTGGTGTCGCGCGCGGCGTGCGGTGAGATCGTCGTAGTCGACATCGGTCTCGGCGCATTGCCAGCCACTCTTCCGATTCTGATCGACGCGGCCTTTGTGCACGACAACGTTCCGCGCATTGCGCCCGACGCACACAAGGGAACGCGCAAGAGCGTCGCCGTGATTGCGGGCCGCGACAACATGGGCGGTGCCGCGATCATGGCGGCGACCGGCGCGCTCAGAAGCGGTGTCGGGCTGGTGCAGGTGTGCACCGCCGCCGGCAACGTGGCCTCGATGCACACCCGTGTCCCCGAAGCGCTCGTCGCGCCGCTCGCGAACGCGTCGTCGACAATTCAGCATTGGGCCGATGCGGTGCTCATCGGTCCCGGGCTCGGCACTGACGAGGGCACGCGGGACTTCATTCGCGGCGTCCTGAGAGACTGGCGCGGTCCAGTCGTGGTCGATGCCGGCGCGCTCAGCGCGTATGCCGACGACCTCGATGCGCTGCGCGAAGTGTTGACCGGACGACCGGCGATCGTCACGCCGCACCCGGGTGAGCTGTCGCGTCTGACAGGCCGCGACGTGAAGTACGTGACCGACAATCGCTTCGACATCGGACTGGACGTATCAAGGAAACTTGATGCGACGGTCCTGCTCAAGGGAACGCCGACCGTCGTGTCCAGCCCGGACGGCGCGCGTTACGTGATTGCAGCCGGAACGGCGGCGCTCGCGACCGGCGGCAGCGGCGACGCGCTCGGTGGAATCGTCGTGACGCTGCTTGCTCAGGGATGTGCGCCGGCGATTGCAGCGGCGTGCGCTGCGTGGGTGCACGGGCGCGCCGCCGAGCTCACGCCGGGGGTGCGGGGCTATCGCCTGACGGATGTGCTGGACCATTTGCCGCTGGCCTGGCCGGTCGACAGCGCGTTGCCCCGGTATCCGGTTCTCGCGTCGCTGCCCGGGCTTTCGTGACGCACGGCGGCGAGATTGCGTTTGGGCCGGGCGAGGAGTTCAGATTCATCCGGCGGTTGATTCGCAGATTCGGTTCGCTCGCGGCTGGCATCGGCGACGACGCTGCACTGATACACGTTCCGCGCGACAACATGCTCGCGATGACCACGGACACCGCCGTGGACAACGTTCACTTTCGCCGGGACTGGTTGACACTGGACGAGATCGGCTATCGCGCCACTACCGCCGCGATAAGCGATCTTGCGGCCATGGGTGCGAGCGGCATGGGAATTCTCATCGCGCTTGCAACGCCACCGGAATCGCGGGAAAATCTCGATGCGCTCGGCGATGGAATTGCGCGCGCTGCCGTTGCCGCCGGTGTCCGGATCTTTGGCGGAGATACCGCGCGGAGTGCGGTTCTGTCGCTCACCATCACTGCGTTCGGAAACACGCGTGACCCGTTGCGGCGCGATGCGGCACGTGCAGGGCACCACGTGTATGTGACCGGAGTGTTCGGCGGCCCCGCCGCTGCTGTTCGTGCGTTGCTCGATGGGAATCCGGTGCTTGCGACGTGGCGCGAGCGGTTCGTAAATCCACATGCCCGATTGCGCGAAGCGCTCTGGGCAGCGGGACGTGGTGCGCGGGCCGCAATCGACATATCCGATGGATTGCTTGCCGACGCGGCGCACGTGGCCGCGGCGAGCAACGTGCAAATCACCCTGGACCTCGATCGCGTCCCAGTGATCGAAGGAGTCGATCATGTTGCGGCAATGCAGAGCGGGGAGGAGTACGAGCTGTTGCTCACATCCGCGATTCCGCTCGATTGCGACGCGTTCAGGAAACGGTTCGGTGTGCCATTGACCGCGATCGGGAGCATTTCCGACGGCGAGCCCGGCGTGGTTGTGACGTCACGGGGCAAGCGCCTGGAAATCGAGCCGCGCGGCTACGATCACTTCCGGATCGCGTGATGGCACTCGTTCGTACGATAGCGACGATGCTTGTGATCGGCGTGCTGACCGTCGTCTTCGCCGCGATATTGATCCTGGCCTCGCTCGTCGGCGTGCCGAACCGCAGTGGCAGCATCTATGACGTGCTCCCGCGCGTGTGGGCACGATGTGCGTTGTGGGCAGGCGGCGTGACGGTGCGCCTTCACGGGTTGGACGCCCTCGCACCGGGTGGAACGTTCATCTTTGTCTGCAATCACGTTTCACTCTTCGACATCCTCGCGCTGGCCGGTTGGTTGCCGCGCAACAACTTTGTGGCCAAGGCCGAGTTGTTCAAGATCCCTGTCTTCGGGACCGGGCTTCGGATACTCGGCACCGTGCCCATGGAGCGGACCAACCAGAAGGCCGCGTTCGGGGCGTACGACGTAGCGGCAGACCGCATCAAATCGGGCAGCTCCGTGGTAGTTTTCCCGGAGGGGACGCGCGGCACCGATTATTCGATCAGGCGCTTCAAGAAGGGACCGTTCGTGCTTGCCATCAAGGCCGGAGCGCCCATAGTGCCGGTGGTCATCTACGGAACTATCGGCATTCTACCCAAGGGTAAGCTGGTGATGCATCCGGGCCCTATCGACGTCTATCTACTGGAGCAGGTGCCAACCGCTGGTCTCACGTACGACGACCGGGATACGCTGGCGCACGATGTGAGCGATCGCATGCAGACAG
>DATNCZ010000212.1:0-4014 GCA_035553335.1 Gemmatimonadaceae bacterium | reverse complement strand
CGAACTTGCTGCTCAACGTGCCACCGAACCGCACGGCCTTGCTGGACGACGTCGATGTCGCTCGACTCACGGCGTTCTCGACGGAGCTCGCGTCGCAATTCGGCGCGAATTCGGCGGCCGGGGCTCGAGTGTCGGCGTCATCAGAGACGGCCGGTCACGGCGCAAGGGCGGCGATCGATGGTGATCCGGACACGTGGTGGAGTCCGCGCGGCGTGGATCGATCGCCGGCGGTGGTCCGTGTGCGGATCGTTTCGTCGTTGGGCGCGCCGCAGATCGCGACTCTTGCAGTATGGCCAGGGCGACCCTGAGCTCGGCTCAGCGCATTGGTGAGCGTTGGACACAATCGAGATCCTTCACCCGGAGCATCCCAACATGTCAAGAACCACGCGTGGTCTCCGCCGCTTGGTGTCGCCCTTGGCGTTCGTCGCGACGCTGGCGCTGCTCGCTGGGTGTGCGAGTGTCACACCGATCCGTCAGCTCCTCGATGATCCGGGGCGCTACGACGGGAAGTCGGTAAAGATCGAGGGAAGAGTGAAGGAGTCGGCCGGTGCGTTCGGATTGGGCACCTATCAAGTGCAGGACAACACCGGGTCGCTCACCGTGGTGAGTCAGAGCAACGGGGCGCCGCGAACGGGAGACAGGATCGGCGTCCAGGGCATTTTCCAGGCGTTGTTCACGTTGGGTAGTAAGAGCCTGGCAGTGCTGCGGGAGCAGAGTAGATCGTTCCCCTGATTCGGCGGTCAGGGGAACCGCATCGCGAGGAAGAGCCGCGATAGAACGATTCGCCCAACAATAGAAGGAGGTCGGGATGTGAAGCGGTCGGTGCAATCGTGTGCGCCATGCGCCATTGCTCACACAGCGCCGAGGCCGCTACAGTATGGTCATGCCTACATCGTCGACCCAATGGACCGCCGAACGCGTGCGCGCGTTGCCCGACGACGGCAATCGGTACGAAGTCATCGACGGCGAACTGTTCGTGACTCCCGCACCGAGCTGGGAGCACCAGCGTGCGGCACTCGCGATGGCACAGCGGATACGGTCGTACCTGGTCGACCAGCCCCTCGGAGACGTTTACATAGCGCCAGCCGACGTGGAATTTCGGTATGACCGAATGGTCGAGCCGGACTTGTTCGTCGTGCCGCTGGTTGAGGGACGCAGGCCACGCACATGGGAGGACGTGCGCCGACTTCTCTTGGCCGTCGAGATTCTGTCACCTTCCACAGCGAGGGCCGACCGACTTGCCAAGCGCACGCTTTACCAGCGCGAGCAAGTGCCGGAATACTGGATCATTGACGTGGCTGCTCGGCTCATCGAGCGCTGGGGTCCGGACGACAGCCGCCCTGAGATAGTAGTAGGCCGGCTGCACTGGCATCCCGAACCGCAGTCGCCTCCGCTTGAAATCGATCTCGACGCTTATTTCGCGGAAGTGTGTCTCGAGTAGCGCTTAGGCGTTGACATCGCCGTCGCTCACGGTATTTTTTAAGGCTACAACTGAACCGCCGAGTGAGTTTAGCTCGGCGCGCCCTTGGGTCCCCACACGCGCAGCAGCGGCGAGTGCACCCGGCGGCAGCGGATGGATACCGGCTCCGTTCTGGGGCGACCGGTCCACCCGTTTTTTTGCTGGATTTTACAGGCTCTAGCCTCGGCAGCGATAGCGAATTCTCATGGCACGCATAACACCGCTCGACCACTATCGGAATATCGGCATCATGGCCCACATCGATGCCGGGAAGACGACTACGACCGAGCGCATCCTGTATTACACAGGCAAGAGCTACAAAATCGGCGAAGTCCACGATGGCGCAGCCACCATGGACTGGATGGAGCAGGAGCAGGAACGCGGCATCACAATCACGTCCGCCGCCACGACGTGCTTCTGGCGCCGCAACGGCGTCGAGTACCGGATCAACATCATCGACACGCCGGGGCACGTCGACTTCACGGTCGAAGTCGAGCGGTCGCTCCGTGTGCTCGACGGTGCGGTGACGCTCCTGGATTCCGTGGCCGGCGTCGAGCCGCAAACGGAAACGGTGTGGCGCCAGGCCGACCGCTACGGCGTGCCGCGCATCGTGTTCGCCAACAAGATGGACCGCGTCGGCGCTGACTTCGAGCGGTGCGTGTCGATGATTCGCTCGCGATTGTCGCAGCGCGCGTATCCGCTCCAGCTGCCGATCGGATCGGGCGAGCTGTTCGTCGGTCACATCGACGTGCTGCGCCGCGTCGCGATCGTGTTCGACGAGGCAACGTTAGGCAAGACCTACATCGAAGAGCCCGTCCCCGAGAAGTATCGGGCCGCCGTCGAAGAGGCTCGGCACGCGGCCATCGAAGCCGCCGTGGAGCACGATGAGACGCTCCTCGAGAAATACCTCGGCGGCGCGGAGCTGACGTTCGACGAGATCCAGCACGCGATCCGGCAAGCGACCATCGCGGGACAGTTCGTCCCCGTGCTATGTGGGGCGTCGTTCAAGAACAAGGGCGTGCAGCAGCTGCTCGATGCGGTCATCGACTACTTGCCGGCCCCGGTCGACCTGAAGGCGATCAAGGGACACGTTCCGCACCACGACGAGACGTTCGAGGAGCGCGTTGTGTCGGACGATGCATCGTTCGCCGCGTTGGCGTTCAAGATCGCGACGGACCCGTTCGTCGGAAAGTTGACGTACATCCGCGTGTACTCGGGCGTGCTCAACGGCGGGTCGTACGTCTACAACTCCACGAAGGATCGCCGCGAGCGCGTGGGCCGGCTGCTGCAGATGCACGCCAACAAGCGCGAGGAAATCGACGAAGTTCGCGCCGGCGACATCGCGGCCGTGATCGGTCTCAAGGACACGCGCACCGGAGACACGCTCTCGGACGAAGCACACCCGGTGGTGCTCGAGGCGATGAAGTTCCCAGCGCCGGTGATCGACGTCGCGATCGAACCGAAGACCAAGGCCGACCAGGACAAGTTAGGCATCGCGCTCCAGAAGCTGGCGGAAGAGGACCCGACGTTCCGCGTCCACTCGGACGCCGAGACGGGTCAGACGATCATCTCAGGGATGGGCGAGCTACACCTCGAGATCATCGTCGACCGCATGCAGCGCGAGTTCAAGGTCGACGCGAACATCGGCCGGCCGCAGGTAGCCTATCGCGAGACGATTCGCCGCCGCGTCGAGAAAGTTGAAGGAAGGTTCATTCGCCAGACGGGCGGTCGCGGCCAGTACGGACACGTCGTGATCAACATGGAGCCGACCACGGCGGGCACGGGCTTCGTGTTCGAGGATAAGATCGTCGGCGGCGTGATCCCGCGCGAATACATCGGACCGGTGGAGCAGGGCATCAAGGAAGCCATGGAGAATGGCGTGATGGCCGGCTATCCTGTGGTCGACGTGAAAGTGGAATTGATCTACGGTTCGTACCATGACGTCGACTCGAGCGAAATGGCGTTCAAGATCGCGGGGTCGATGGCGTTCAAGGAAGCGGCGAAACGGGCGAGTCCGATCCTGCTCGAGCCGATCATGAACGTCGAGGTCGTGTGCCCCGCGGACTACATGGGCGACATCTTAGGCGACCTGTCGGCGCGGCGCGTACGCATCGGCGGCATGACGCAGCGCGGCGAAGCGCAGGTGATCGGCGCGAGCGTGCCGCTCTCCGAGATGTTCGGCTACTCCACCACACTGCGCTCGGCGTCGCAGGGACGCGCGGTGTATTCGATGGAGTTCAGCCACTACGAGGAAGTACCAAAGAGCAAGGCAGAGGAGATCATCTCGAAAGTGAAGGCATAGTAGTTCGGGCACACCAAACGATTGTTAGGCGACAACACTTCGAGCGTAGGAAGCAGCCATGGCCAAGGCAAAGTTTGAGCGGACGAAGCCGCATGTGAACGTGGGGACGATTGGGCACGTGGACCACGGGAAGACGACGTTGACGGCGGCGATCACGGCGATTCAGGCGAAGAAGGGGTTGGCGCAGTTCACGGCGTACGACCAGATCGACAAGGCGCCGGAGGAGCGGGAGCGGGGGATCACGATTGCGACG
>DATNCZ010000211.1:0-2909 GCA_035553335.1 Gemmatimonadaceae bacterium | reverse complement strand
GGCCGCGGCAGTACCATCTTCACCGATCGTAGCGATCCACGCGGCGCGTGGGAGCGCATGCGACTGCCATCGACGCTGGACTTTGCGGACAGCACTTTTCTGGCGACGCACTGCTTCGACTACGGCGTTGCGGAATCAGGTGACTACGAACTCAACTTCCGTCCACTGGCGACGATCACGGCGCCGGACGTCGAGGGCACGGTGACGCTCGACAGTCTCACGTTCGTCGTGCGGAAGGCGGTGGTGCGACTTACCCACGCGGGCAACGTCGCGCCTGGTTATGGCCGTCTGGAGGTGACAACGACGTACCGCGAAGTGCTGCCGCGAATCGCGCTTCCAGATACGATTTCCTCGACGCAGCGGTACAGCACGCCCGCGCCGGACAGCCGCCCCTTCATTGCGACAGAGGTTCAGTCGATGCGCGCGCTCAGGTTCGTGGGCCGGGCGCCGAGCGGCGTGAGCAAGGAACAGCTATTCGGAGGTCCGGTGAAGCCGGGACTCAGGTTGTCGGCCCGGTTGCACGTTTCGTTGCAGGATCCGCAGCCCTGACGTGCCGCCGAGGGTGGCGCACCTGGCGTGTTGGGGTTGCCTCGAGTCTTCACTGTCGGTTGTACGCTACGAGTGAAACGGGTAAATTTGCCGGTCGGCCCGGATGGCGGAATCGGTAGACGCAGGGGACTCAAAATCCCCCGATCAGCGATGATCGTGCGAGTTCGAGTCTCGCTCTGGGCATAAGTACGCTTTCACTCATACCATGTTCGGTTGTAGTCGCTGGCCCAGTGCGCCCCAGGTCGCGGTAAGCGTCCGTGGCACCGTCGATGCGTCAGCAGAGGGTCGATTGAGGCCACAGGAGTGCAGTAGATGCAGTTGAGAGGCGTCGAGCGTGCGTGGCGTCTTGCGTGGATGCGCGGCATTGCTCGAATGCTCCCCGGACAGCGCGAGACCACGCTTCCGGACGTAAAAACGCGCCCGCTCAAGCTTCTTTTCCTGAGGTACGAGCGTATCGGTGACATGATCATGGCGACGGGGATGATTCGAGCCCTGGCTCAATCGTCGCCTCTTGTTACCCTGGACGTGGTTGCGGCGCCCAACACCTCCACCGTACTCGATCGCAATCCCTACGTCCGCCGGATCTTCACGCTGGATCGGAAGAGCTGGGGCAGCTATCGCAGGCTTGCCCGCGACCTCGCCGCCGAGCGTTACGACGTGATCGTGGATGGCCGCATCAACAATCCGAGGACGTTCACTTCGACGCCACTGCTCATGCTCGCAGCGCGTGCGAAGTATCGAGTCGGCGTTGGTGGCGGGAACAACGATCTGGTCTACAACGTTCGCGTGCGGCCGTACGACAGAAACGAACACTACATCGACGGTTCGCGCGCGCTCGCAGCGCCGTTCGGCGTTGACGTGGATCGCTTCAACTGGCGCCCGCAGTTGTTTCTCTCGGGCGAGGAGATGGATGCCGCTGAAGCCACGTGGAGGCGCGCAGAGGCGCAGCCGGGACTTGACCGGGTGCGCACCGGCCCGCGCGAGCCTCGGCTGTTGGTGAATCTGTCGGCATCGGAACAGAAGCGGCGGTGGCCCGACGATCGCTTCGTGACGGTGCTTCGCGCTGCCCGTACGGCGCATCCCGACATGCCGATCGTCGTGATCGGGCTTCCAGGCGAGTGGGAGAGCGTGAAGACCGTCGCCGCCGCCGTGAGGGGGGAAGCGACGAAAACGCCCGAGCTGCGCGACGCGCTGGCGCTGGTTGCGACCAGCGATCATGTATTCACTCCTGACACCAGCATCTCGCACGCGGCAAGTGCGTTCAACAAGCCGGCGGTAGTATTGCTGCGAGGCGACTGCTGGCAGTACGCGCCGTGGGACATTGCGGGCGAGGTCGTGTTCTGGAGCGGGGAAACGATCTCCCGACTGGATGTGGAAGATGTATTGCCCGCCGTTTTGCGTCTGTGCGAGCTGCCATCCGACCGTGATGCGATGCAGCATTCAGATCTCGCGTCCCGGCAACGCACCGCTGGATGACGGAACCGCTCAGCAATGTTTTCGTAACGCAGAACTTCCCGCCAGTCGCCGGCGGAATGTCGCGGCGCCACGCAGAGCTGGTCCGTCGCTATGGCGAGCCAATGGATGTATCCACGGTTGCGTGTGATGATTCCGCGGCGCTGGATGCACTGGAAGCGTACCGCATCGAACGGCAGGAATTTCCATTCGCATCGGCAAAGTTGTTCGCGAACGAGATACGCTGGGGGCGCTGGCTCGCGCGGCGCTGCACCAGCGGCGTGGACGTGATTCACTGCGGGGAGATTCGTCCCGTCGGCTACGCAGTCTGGTGGGCGCACAAGCGGACGGCGGTGCCGTATGTGATATACGTGAACGGCGGAGATCTGCTGCGCGAGCGACGCAAGACTGCGGCGCACTGGAGCAAGCGCATAAGTGCGTACCGCCTGTTGAGTGACACTGCTGGCATCATCGCCAATTCGGAATGGTCCGCGTCGCTTACGCGCGACATCATGGGCGAAATTGGAATCGTCAGTCCGCCTCCCGTCGCAGCGATCGATCTCGGGACGGATCCTGTGCGCTTTTCTCCGTCAGGCGAGACGGGCAAGCTGCGCGCGAAGCTGGAGCTGGGTGGCGCCCCGATCATGTTGTCGGTGGCGCGGCTCGTTCCGCACAAGGGACAGGACATCGCGATCGAGGCCCTCGCCGTGCTGCAGTCGGAATTTCCGACGCTGCACTACGTGATAGTTGGAACCGACGACGACGAGCCGCGGTTGCGCGCGCTGGCAGAAACGTTGCGTGTCGGCAACCGGGTTCACTTTGCAGGACAGCTGAACGACGAGGATCTCGCCGACGCGTACGCGACGTCCACCGTTTACGTCGGGCTTTCGCGTCTCGACAACGAGATC
>DATNCZ010000210.1:0-5319 GCA_035553335.1 Gemmatimonadaceae bacterium | reverse complement strand
GCATCACGCCGATTACGACGTAATCATCGTCGTTCAGTTTTACCGAGCGGCCGATGATGTGCGGGTCGGCAGAGAAGCGACTGTGCCACAGCGCGTTGCTCAGGATCACCACCCGCGGCCCGTTCGCCTGGTCATCCGCGGATGTGAAATTCCGTCCCAGCATCGGCGACATGCCGAGCACGCGAAAGTAATCCCCGCTCACGCGCTGTCCGTCCAGTCGGTCCGGCTCGGCGCGGCCGATCAGTGTTGGTTGCCAGGTGTTCAGGACAGCCATGGCGTCGAACGAGTGGCTTCGTTGCAGGAGTTCGCGATAGGTGCCGAATGTCACGTCCAGCGGCGCTCCATCGGCGCCCATGTCCGATATCATCATGATTCGCTTCGCGTCTGGGTACGGCAGCGACTCGAACAGAATGGGATTGACCGCGCTGAAGATCGCAGTGCTTGCACCGATGCCGATTGCAAGTGTGACGACCGTGATGACGGTGACGCCCGGATTACCTCGGAACCGCCGGAATGCGTAGCGCACGTCGGCGAGCATGGTCTCGACGGCGTTCTCCCAGCCGTAGCCGCGGACCTGCTCTTTCACGTTGGTGACCCCACCCACCCGATTCGCGCGGCGCGCAGCGCTTCGTCAGGCGACAGCCCGCGGGCGAGGTGTGCCACGCGCGCATTCTCGAGATAGTCGTCTACTTCGTCCGCGACGTTACGATCGGTGGCTGCGCGATTGGTGAGTGCCTGCAGGCCGCGAGTGAGCTGACGCAGGAGCGACATGCGCTCAACCTTCGGCTTTCAGAAGGCGCGCGACGGCCGATGCGCGCCGCGTCCAGTCTTCCGTCTCCACGCCCAGTTGCTTGTGGCCCGCCCGCGTCAGCGAATAGAACTTCGCGCGCCGCGAATTTTCAGTCTGCCGCCACTCCGCGTCCAGCGCCCCGCTGCGCTCGAGCCGTTGCAGCGCCGTAAGCAGCGATCCCGGATTGACCTTGAACGTATCCCTGGAGATCTGCTCGATCCTGCGCGCGATCCCGTAGCCGTGCATCGGCTGCAGGCTGAGCGTCTTGAGGATCAGCATGTCCAGCGTCCCCTGGATCACATCGGTATTCGGCTCCTGCACACCTGGCTCCTTTAGCGAGTCATGTCCAGGATATTGGGATATGGTATGATTGTCAAGATGTGACGGTCAGAAGATGACGGTCAGAGGATGACGGTCAACCTACATACAGGGTCGCCGCGCCGCGCCCAGCTCGTCATCCCCGCGAAAGCGGGAATCCATCGACCGGAACTGGACTCCACACCGTCGCGTCGCAGGCGTAGATGGCGGTGGCGCAGGTGGGGCGCGGATGCATCCGCGCCTGTCACTGTCAATGCCATCGAACGTGACACCTGCAACGACGGATGCCATGCCCGCGACGTCGACCATGGATTCCCGCTTTCGCGGGAATGACGAGAGGCGGGGGCCATGCCCCAACCCTACATCTCCTGTTCCGTCGGCCGGATCAGCATCTCGTTGATCGCGACACGCCGCGGCCGCGTCACCATGTACGTGATCGCGTCGGCGATGTCGTCCGCGTGCAGCCGCTCGATGTTCGCCAACCGTTGCGCGGTCTGTTCGCGGATCTCGGGACGCAGGTGACTGGTCAGCTCCGTGGTGACAGCGCCCGGCTCGACCAGTGCGACGCGCACGTGACGACCCGTGACTTCCTGCCGCAGCGACTCGCTGAATGCACCGACTCCGAACTTGGTGAGGTTGTACACGCCCGAGCCGCGGCGCGCGACACGCCCCGCGACGGAGCTGATGTTGATGATATCCGCAACTCGGCGCGGTCCGATCTCCGCGGCCTTCAGCAGATGCGGCAGCGCAGCGTGCGCGGTGGAGAGCAGGCCGAGCACGTTGAGGTGCACCATGCGCTCCCATTCCTCCATCGGCGCGTCCTCGATGGGGCCGAGCAGCATCACGCCGGCGTTGTTGATGACGATGTCGAGCCGGCCGAGGTCGCGCACGGTCGTCTCGACCATCGCCCGCGCCTGTATCGGGTCGGTGACGTCGGTCTCGTGAACGAGCGCGCGTCCACCCGCTTTCGTGATTTCGTCCGATAATTCCGCAAGCCGATCGACTCGGCGCGCTGCGAGCGTTACAGCGGCGCCGGCGTTGGCGAGAAAACGAGCAGTCGCCGCGCCAATGCCGCTGCTGGCTCCCGTTACGAGTGCGACAGTTCCATCGAGAGGTCGTGCCATCAGATCATCCTGCTGTTCATGTGAAGTGTGCCGGCGACGCTCTCCTGATTGCAGGCTAGCTTGTCGCCGTCATTTTATCGCGCCGGGCTTCCCGGCGATTCGGCGAAGAACACCGGTCTGTCCAGCGTGATACGCCTGATGCCAGCACACGGTGCTTAGCAGCGAGCCGATCGTTTCATTGGGATTGTTCGTCGGACTCCTCGGCGCCGGCGCCGCCAGTTTTTCGTCTGAAAGACTGGCGAGTCCCGCATCGACACGTCTGCAACATTCATCCCATGCTGTCATGAGCTCGGAGATGTCCAGCGCGTCCGCGTCGTCCAGCATCGGCGCCGAGCCGCGATTGTAGCGCTGGATGACGCTCGGCTCGATTACCGGTTCCTGGCCGAGTAGCGGCAGCGCCTGGTGGTAGATCGCGAGCAGGTGGCCAACCACCCAGTTGATGCAGTTTCCAGCTGGCTGCGGCTGGACGAGCGACTCGGCCTGCGTCACTCCGTCGAGATTGATCCTGACGACCTGATGAACCATCCCTGCCTGGTGGCGCAGGATGCCGATCGCGCTGGAGGAGTGTGATGCGGGTGCAGTCATGAGTGTACCGAATGCGGGTTTGGGGTCCGACGTTCAAATGTACGGAGCGGAGTGGTGATCCAGGACGGGGTTCAACGCCGCCCGGAGTCCGTCCCGCCTCCGTCCCCCCGGCAAAAAGTTCCTCCGGAGTCCGTCCCCACTCCGTCCCGCCTCCGTCCCCGATCGCTTCTACTCTTCCGCCATGTACGGATACCGGAAATCGTGCGGTGGCGAGAACGTTTCCTTCACGGACCGCGCCGAAACCCAGCGTACGAGGTTGAGCTGCGATCCCGCCTTGTCGTTCGTTCCCGATCCACGCGCGCCGCCGAACGGTTGCTGTCCCACCACCGCGCCGGTCGGCTTGTCGTTGATGTAGAAGTTTCCGGCACTGTCGCGCAGGATGTTCATCGCCGTGCGCACGGCGGCGCGATCCTGCGAGAAGATGGCGCCGGTGAGAGCGTATGGTGAGGTGCTGTCCACCGTCCGCAGCATCGATTCGTAGTCGCTGTCGCGATACACGTGCGCAGTCACGACCGGTCCAAAAATCTCCTCGCACAGCAGCTTGTACGACGGATCGCGAGTCTCGACGAGCGTCGGCTCGATGAAGTAGCCCTTGTCGCCCTTCGCAACGCCACCCTGCACGATGCTCGCGTTTGCGCGTCCGTGCTCCACGTAATCGCTGATCTTCTTGAACGCACGGTTGTCGATCACCGCGCCCATGAAGTTGCGGAAGTCCGTGGGATCGCCCATGCGCAGCTGCTGCATGATTCCCACGACGCGCTCCTTCACCCTGGGCCAGATGCTCTCGGGGACGTACACCCGGCTCGCCGCCGAGCACTTCTGTCCCTGGAACTCGAAGCCTCCGCGCGCGATCGCGACCGCGAGTGCGTCGACGTCCGCCGAGGCGTGCGCGACGATGAAATCCTTGCCGCCGGTTTCGCCGACGATGCGCGGATACGAACGGAACGACGACATGTTGGCGCCGATCGTCTTCCACATGCTGTTGAACACGCCCGTGCTTCCGGTAAAGTGCACGCCAGCGAGATCCCTGTGCGACAGCAGCGCATCGGACACCATCACCGGGTCGCCGGGAACGAAGTTGATCACGCCAGGCGGGAGACCGGCTTCTTCGAGCAGCTTGTAGATGTACCACGCGCTCAGGATCGCCGTCGCGGCAGGCTTCCAGATGACCGTGTTGCCCATCAGTGCCGGCGCGGTCGGCAGATTGCCCGCGATCGAAGTGAAGTTGAATGGAGTGACCGCGTAAACGAAGCCTTCCAGCCCGCGGTAATCCAGCTGATTCCACATCGTGTGGTCGCTGAGCGGCTGCTGGTCATACAGCTGCTCGGCGTAGTACGGATTGAAACGCCAGAAGTCGATCAGCTCGCACGCCGAGTCGATCTCGGCCTGAAACGCCGTCTTGGACTGGCCGAGCATCGTGGCGGCGTTGAGCGTCTGGCGGTGCGTGGTGGTTAGCAGCTCCGCCGCCTTGAGAAAGACCGCCGCGCGATCGCCCCAGGACCAGCTGCTCCATTCCTTGCGCGCTTCCGCGGATGCCGCAACTGCCTGCTGCAGCATCTCCGGCGTCGCCATGTGCCAGTCCGCCAGGACGTGCGAGTGGTCGTGCGGCATCACGGCCTGCGCGAGCTTGCCGCTCCGAAATTCCTTGCCGCCGATGACGACCGGGATATCGATGCGTTCCGCCGCCATCGACGCGAGGCGCGATTTTAGCTCGGTGCGCTCCGGCGTTCCGGGCGCGTATGTCTTCACCGGCTCGTTGGCCGGAGTGGGGACTCGTCTGTTACCGTTGAATGCTGACATGCTTGTAAATTAGCAAGCATGTACAGTCGGGAAGTATCGCTACGCGGGCGGCGGCTCGTTCGGAGCTTCGCATTCGCGGAAACGGCGGCGATTGCGGTACTTCTGACCGTTGCGTGCTCTTCATCGCCGGTGACGCTGGGCAATGTGAGCTACCCGGCTACATCCGCCATAACGTTGCATCCTCCAGCCGCCGCGACGCCCAACGGCGCGTGCCCGGGGTCGCTCCGGACTGTGCAATCCGGCCCCGACGTGTACGGCGCCTGGTGGGAAGTGCGCGACGATAGCAGCTCGGTTCTCATGGTGGGCCGGTCGACGGACGAGGGAAAGACATGGGCCATCGCGCAGCCCGCCGATACTGCGGATGTTTCCCGTCGAGGGTGCGCCAGACCCGCGCCGGCAATCGCGGCCGACAGCAGCACCAACTACGTCGACATTGCGTATTTCCTCGTAGCGAAGGAAGGGCCGGGAGTCTTTTTCACCCATAGCATGGACGCCCGGAAGCTCGGCAGCAGCGACGGAATATTTCACGCGCCGGTGCCGGTGGTGTATGGCGGCGATCAGCCGGCTCACGTGTCGGTAGCCGCGCGGGGAGACGATCTCGTCGTCGCGTATGAAGACCCCAATGGCGATCTCTCGCAGGTGGGGCTCGCTCTCTCCCGCACCATGGGACACATCTTCGAGCAGCGGTTGATAGTGTCGCTG
>DATNCZ010000209.1:0-4712 GCA_035553335.1 Gemmatimonadaceae bacterium | reverse complement strand
TGCGTAGTGACATTTGAGATACGCGGTGGCATAAGCGATGAGCGCAAAACTCCAAGCGTGTGATTCCGGAAATCCATAATTCGCGAAGGTGGACAGGTCGCGGCTGATCTGTTCCGCTACTTCGCGTGTTACCGGCGGATCCGGAGCTGGATTGTTCACCATGCGCTCCGTCAGCTCGGCGAGCACGTTCTCGAGTCGCGTCTTCTTGCGAATGTTTCCCATCGTCCGGCGCAGACGATCGGCTTCGGGTGGAGTGAACCCTCCGAGCACCGACGAAATCGCCATCGCCTGCTCCTGAAAGATCGGAATCCCGTACGTCCTCCGAAGAATCGGCTCCAGAGCCGGATGCGCGTAGCCGGCCATTTCGAGCCCCCTGCGCCGGCGTGTATATGGATGCACGAATTCACCCTGGATCGGACCGGGACGAATCAATGATATCTGTACGACAATGTCGTACATGGTCTGCGGACGTGTATTGAGGATCGAGGCGATCTGTGCTCTGCTCTCGATCTGGAAAGTGCCAACGGTCTCGCCACTCGAGATCATGTCGAACGTCGGCGCGTCGTCCTGCGGCAGTTCGTACAACTCGAGCCGCCTGCCGCTCCGTGTCTCGATCGAATCGAATGCACGTCGCACCAGGGCGAGCGCACCCAGACCGAGGAAGTCGAACTTCGGGCTGCCGATGTAATCCAGATCGTCCTTGTCGAATTGAATGATCGTGCGTCCCATGCTCGTATGCTCGATCGGCAGGTAATCGCCGAGCAGATCTCTGGAAAGCACGAAACCGCCCACGTGCGTCGAGCGCATGCGCGGCAATCCTTCGAAGGCCGACATCGCTGTCAGGATCGCAAGTCCTCGCGGACAGGTCAGATCGACGCCGAATTGCGCGGCAAGTGCTCCCTGGACCCTGGTCGCTCCTGCTTCAGGATCGAAGCGATGCAGCCGCTTCGACAGCTCTAGCCCGAGCTCGACCGGGTATCCCAGCGCGCGCATTGCATCGAGTATTGCATTCGGTGCACGATACGTCTGAACCGTGCAGGTGATCGCGGAGTGCTCGCGATGATACTTGCCGTACACATAGTCGAGCACTTCTTCACGCCGGTCGTGCTCGATGTCGAGATCTATGTCCGGCGCTTCGGTGTACTCGCCACTGGGCCCAGGCACCCGTGCTTCGGAGAGGAATCGCTCGAACAGCAGACCATTCAGAATCGGATCGACCGCAGTCACGCCGAGACAGTACGCGACCGCGGAGCTTGCCGCGCTTCCGCGGCCCTGGCAGAGGATGTTCCTGCTGCGCGCGAAGCGTACGGCATCCCACATCACGAGAAAGAACCCAGCGAAGCCAAGCCTGCGGATCACTCCCAGCTCGTGGTCCAACTGCGCGCGCTGCTTGTCGCTCAGTGTCGCGCCCCAACGTATCGTTGCGCCTTCGTACACCTTCACTCGCAGATACTCGTCTGCATCTGCGTCATCGGGAATCGGGAACGCCGGCAACGGCGGCCTGAGCCAGCGCACGGAGAAATCACACTCCGATGCGATGCGCTCGCTCTCCTCGATTCCATCTTCCAGTCCCGTCCACATCTCGAGCATCGTATCGGGCGATTTGAGATGCCATTCGCCGTTCGGATGCAGCAAGCCACGCTCCGCTGCGCGATCGAGATCGAGACCTGCACGCAGCGCGGTGAGCATGTCATGAATGAGCCTGCTGTTGTCACCCAGATAGCGCGGGTCGTTGCAGACTACCCATGGAGTCGCCGCCGTCGTTGCAAGATCCACGAGCGCGCCGGCGAGAGCACTCTCGTCACCACATCCGCGATGGCGTTGCACCTCCACCGCGATTCTGCCGTCGAGAGCTTCCCGCCATTCATGAAGAGTCCGCTCGGCCTCATCCCTCCGACCCTCGCGTACGAGATGCGCAAGCGTGCCGGACGCAGGGCCCGTCAACAGATGCAATCCTCCCGCATGTTCCGCCACGTGCGACCACGGCACACTCGGCATTCCGCGCATGCGCTGCCGGTTGGTTGGCGACCAGCTATCGATCGATCCGACTCGTGCACGAGTAATGAGTGATGCGAGGTTGCGGCAGCCGTCGATGTCGCGCGCAAGAAACGCCATCGGTCTTCCATCGACGCGCAGCTCGGTGCCGGCGATGAGCTTGATCCCATGTTCATCGGCGGCGACCTTCGCGCGCACGACGCCTCCAAGATCCGCCGTGTCGGTGATGCCTATTGCCTGGTATCCGAGCCTTGCAGCACGCGATACCAGCGCCTCCGGCGTGACCGCTCCGTCGCCGAACGAGAATGCGGTATGCGCACGCAGCTCCACGTAAGACATCAATCCCACCAGCCGTGCAGGTACCACGCGCCATTGCGTCTGTCGCAATACAACCAGACCAGGCCACTCTCCTCCACGACACAGCGGAAGTAGTCGCGCGCGTAAGCATCATCCCAGCGGCCACCCGAGACCCGATCCGGGCCGGCCGCCTCGACTATGTCGTACGTCTTTCCTTCATCACGATACGTACGCGGAATCTCATCGCCGCGTCGCCTGAATGTCGTAACAGAGATGCGTCGCGGCTCGGACAGGAGCTGCAGCGTGAGGGCCGACTCGCCGCTGCGTGACAGGGACGCCGCGTAGACGTGCGCTCGCTCCATCACGCGAGTAGCCGATACCGACGTCCACGTAGTGCGGCGGTCCAGCAACGGATGCACGCTGTTCTCCGGCTCGACGGCAACGGCGCCCTGATCGTCCATCAACTGTCCCAGCGCTTCCTCGGCGGCCGACTCGCTACCGAAGCCACGATCGAATATGTCGCCCTGCCGTCCTCCAGTTCCCGACGTCGAGTCCACGCGCAGGGTGATGCCCGTCACTGCATCGGGAAACACGACGCGCTCGATCTCCAGGCGCACGAGACGCATCCACGCAGTCTGGCCCGCGGTTGCACGTGCGGCGCGTATCGGATGATCTATCGTCGTACGGTTCGCGAGCGCGAAGCTGATCGTCACCGCGACCGCCCCCTCGCCGCGCGACTTGAGCGCCTCGCACACGTTGCCGAACAGCGCGTTGATGACGAACACCAGACGTTCGGCGCGGCGTATCGCGTAATCGGTCCATTCGAGCGAGGCTTCGGGCAACGCGCGCGGCATCGATCCGAAGATGCGGCGCGCATCATCGGCACGTGCGAGCCGCCAGAGCCGCACTCCCTCGGCGCCGAGTCGCACTTCGACTTCTTCCTGGGAGAGACGCGCGAGATCGCGGCACAGCTCGATGCCGGTTCCGTCGAGCAGATTGGCGAGCTTGCGATCGGGATTGAGAACCGAGATGGGGAACGGCGCAAGGAAATCGCGATCGTACCCATCACGCACGTACGTGACCGATTGCGGTGAGTGGCGAGCCGCGACTTCAGCGGCGACCGCGGTCGACGCGACCCCGCACTTGACGCTGCTGTCAATCGCATTGTGCGCGGTGAATGCGTTGCGCACGCGCTCCGTCGTCTCGCGCGCCGGCAATCCGCGCAGATCGGCCCACACGAGATCGCGATCGGACAGCACGCGTGGCACGATCGTGAGGAGCGGCGCGTGCAGCGTGGCCGGTTGTGACGCGAGCCATGCGACGTTGTGCAGGCAGAGGAATGACATTGACAGGGTCGCTATATGGTCATAATATTACGACCATAGACATATCGAGGTGACCATGCCTGCCAGGAATACCAGAACGACTGCCAAGCCAGCAAAGGCGAGAGCGAAGCGTGTTGCAGAAACAGCAGTGCATCCATATGGGACGCCGGACGAGACGTGGATCTCGGCCAGTGAATTCAAGGCGCGATGCCTGGAGCTCATGGATACCGTGAATGACAGACACGACCCAATCGTCATCACCAAGCACGGAGTGCCCGTCGCCAAGCTCGTTCCGTTCGAGGAAAAGCGTGTCGGGCTGGTCGGCTCCATGCGCGGCACCGTGCTGTCGTACGGCGACCTCATTTCGCCCATCGACGTGAAGTGGGATGCCGATGAGTAAGGCGACCGATCTACCGCTGTTGCTGGATACCCATGTGTGGATATGGGCGGCGGAACAGCGAGAGGACGAACTATCAGCGCGAATGCTCAGGCTCATCGACTCCGCGAGCCAGCGTGGCCTCGTGCTCATATCAGCCATCTCCATCTGGGAGATCGCGATGCTCGCCGAGCGTGGCCGAATTGTTCTGTCCGTCGATTCGCTGCAATGGATCGAAACGGCCGCAAGCGTTCCCGGCGTGCGAGTCATCGAACTGACACCACGCATTGCTGTCGGGAGCGCGCATCTGCCTGGTAATCCGCACGCTGATCCAGCCGATCGCATTCTGATGGCGACAGCCCGTGACGCTGGTGCACGGCTCGTGACGCGCGACAGACGCATTCTGCAATACGCTGAATCCACGCGCGCACTCGCAGTGCTGGACGCCAGTGAGTAAGTGAGAGAGTAACGGTACAGTTTGTCATTCCCGCGAAAGCGGGAATCCATCTACTGCCGATCAGCCTCCTGCTGTCATCGCATCCGGAGATCGATAACCTGGATTCCCGCTTTCGCGGGAATGACGAATCCGGGACCGCTTTCGCGGGAATGACGATCCCGCTAGTCGACCGGATAGATCGGCGCGCCGAGTTTCTTGTGGTACCCAAGCTCGCTCACCGGTAGTCCGAACTTGCGGTCAGCTTCATCGCGGATCACGAGCT
>DATNCZ010000208.1:0-7922 GCA_035553335.1 Gemmatimonadaceae bacterium | reverse complement strand
ACAGGAACGGCGTGATCCGGTGGGAGCACATCGAAGAAACGCCGAGTGGGAAGCGCGGTAACGCGGAGATACTCGCGGCGATTGCGAAGCTGTAAGAACGCTGCCGGGGTACGCCGCTGGCGTCGAGAGTCGTGAAAGTGGGGTCGGAGTGGTCTTTCCCGTTATGGGTCAACCCCCCTGACCTCACGTTCGCTCGCTCAACTTCCCAACTGGAACATCCTGATCTGAATTTTCTCCTTTGCCTTGAACAACAGCGCCGGTATCCCAGGCAGCAGTTTGAGTTGGATCGGACTGAGGATTTTGGGCAACGTCCGCTGGAGATCGAGGCGCGAGATTTCCCACCCTTCATCGACGGCCGCCTCCTGTCTCTTCAGCGCTTCGGTCGGATTGTAGTCGTCGCCGAGGCTCGCGAGGTACTCACTGAGCGCTGTCCACACGCTGTCGATGTGTTGTCGGTAAACTGTGTCCGCTCTCTGAAGCGCTTCCGCCTGGTCGCGGCTCAGTAATAGCGAGTCCGATTCCTCCAGAATCGACGAATAGGGATCAGGCACGTTGCGCGCATAGCGGCGTTTCAGCTCCGGCACGGAGAGTCTAGGCCCCTTATGGCCGTCGCGTCCCGGTTTGAGCCAACGGTTGAGGATCTGTTGCGGCAGTGGGCGGCCAACGCTGAGCGAAACATCGATGGACACACGGAACGGCACGCGCAACAGCGTGGTACTCGGCCGCGTATTTCCGAATCGCGGATTGATCACGTAGCTGAATCGATCCGTTCCAGGGTCGAATGCCGTTGGCCTGTAAAGAACCGGATCCGGAAACGCCGGCGTTCCCCATCCGTGGAGGTGGTTTGCGCCGTGCAACAACTGATCGAGGCCCCCGAGTGGATTGGACAGTGCGAGCGAGATGCTTCCGTACTGATTCGTGATCGGCATCTTTCCACTATACGACAGCTGCGCGTTGAACGAAGTGGTCCACGGCCCCTCACAGCTGTTCCTGCCAGCCGCGCGGCCCATCTGTCGCGTCAGACAGTCACGAACGCTTCGCGAGGAATTCGCGAGCAATGTGCGCGTGGCGCTTGCGAGCGAAGCGTCCGTGCTCGTCGCCGGATCGAAGATGAATGCGCGATCATTCGCAAGACCATCGCCGTTGACATCGCCACCGACCATCGGAGTGAAGGGAAGCCCTGACTGCAGGCGGCCGAAGAACGTCAGCGCAACTCGCTTGAACGTGTAACCGCCCTGTAGAAGGAGCTGATGTCGTACGTCGAGATCGCCACGGGCCCACTCGCGCGCAACGGGACTCCCGAACGTCGTGCCATCGAAACCACTCTCGCGGGCTCGCGTGTCAGCGAGCGTGTAGTTGATCCCGAAGAACCACTCGGAGATCCCGTTCAGTTCCGGTGAGAGTGACAGCGTAACCTGTTTACTCCACGACGTCAGCGTGGACACGTTGTCGATCACATGCCCGAATAAGGGCGAAACGCGCGCCTGTACCATGGAGAGCGCGCCGGTTCCCGGAACGATGCTCGCCGGATCGACGAACACCGGTCGTCCCTCGTCCGCGAGCATGAACCTTGGGATGTTCGCGAAGTTGACGTCGGTGCGCCCGGGTTGATTCAGATTGAGCGAGTACAGACCTTCGATCGAGTACGTTAGCAACTTGTAACTCGATGAGTACGCAAGATTACCGCGCCAGCTTCGCGGTGCTGTGTAACCCGCGTCAAATAGTTGCACTGATGGCGCAGCGTCGGTGAACGAAGGTGTTGCTCCGCCGAGACACTGCGAGGGTATGGACGCGGGGTCTGTGACGTACTGACTCCACTCGGGAGTGGGCGTCGCGGCTCCGACGCACGTCAGTGACTGCAGCCCGTTTGCCAGACCCGTTGCAATTGATGCATTGGTGAGGAGGTTCGCAGGCAGGATGTTGCGGAACTCACCGATCCCGCCCCGCACGTAGCTGGTCGGCCCCGTGTGAAACTCGCCAATTCTGGTAAAGCGAATCCCAGGACCTTCTGGTCTCCGGATCCATGTGAATCCGATTCGCGGACTGATGTCAACGGTGTTTGGTGCATGGTCGGTACGCAGCCCGAACGCAGATTGCACGGCCGGATTGAATTCTGGCGCTGACAGGTAGCGATTCGCCTCGAGTCGCGCGCCGTACATCACCTGAAACGTGGAAGATTTGCGCCATAGATCGCCAAGCGCCACATAGCCGTTCCAAACCGAGCCATGCAGCGTTGGAGCGTTCAGCGAACGGGTGAAACTGGATGGCTGGTTGGCCGCAAGGTCACCCAGCGAGTTGAACGAGAAAGACCCGAGCGAGTTGGTGTTCGTCTCCCGGGTGATTCCGTCGACTCGCGAATCGGCATCGAGCTTGACTCGATGCGTATCACGCCCATGTGCGTAGAACTGGGTCATGCTCGTCGTCTCCCAGGTCCACTGGCGTGTGTCATTGAGCATCGTGCTGTTCCCGCCGAAGCCGAGCGACGTCAGGCCACCTGTTCCGTCGGGAAACGACGAGCCGACGAGTACATTGCCATCTGGAAGATCGACGTAGGGAGTCGACCGGTTTCGTGAGAACGTGAATCCACTACGCTCCTCGTTCAGATAGTCGCCATGCAGATACGTCGAGAACAGCGCCTGCAGCATGCCGATCCCCTGCGATGTCGAGGCGCCGTGCGCTGCAACGGCTGTGGGGCTGATCGCAGCGGCGTTGTCGCTCGCCAATTTTCCGTATGCCAGCAGCCCCCAAGTGGTGCGAGCGGGCTGGAAGCTGTTCCAGTTGTACGGTGCGTGATCAATTCGCGCAATGAACGATGCGTTCTGCATGATGTGCGACGATGGCATGGCTCCGGTACGGAGCGGAATACCAGCCGCCGACAATACGTTGAACAATCGCGCCGCCGAGTCGGCCGAGACGCCGGCGTGTTGCAGCAAGTCAGGCGCCGCATTGGAGAGAGATACTGCGTCGGCGCTGCGACGACCCGCCTGCAGGCCGTAGTTGTACACGAATTTGTCGTCGTCTACTGCACCGCCGCCGCCGAAGCTCGCGATGCCGTTGGTAAAGCGCTGGCCCATCCGTGCCGACACAGGGTCTGTGTATTGCAACGCCGGCGCATCCAGCGTAACGTGCGCTCGGCGGGTTGCAAACAAGCTCCCGCTCGATAGCTCGACGTTTTCATTGAGTCCGCCGAACCAGCCGCGTGCGGGATCGTAGGTGGAGCTGGATACGCGTACCGTGGTCTGGGCATCGCGCGGAATGTCGGCGCCGACGAAAGCCATTCCGTTGATGGTCGTAGAGTTCTGTCCGCCGAGTCCACCCACCGAAAGCCCACTCGGCGTCGACGCAACTCCTGGAATCGTGGCGCCGATGGCCGCGAGATCGCCTGCCTGGTCCGGCGACACGGCGCCGTTCACGCCACCTGCGATCGTCTCCGACGCTCCGGTCTCGAGCCCAAACAACGGCTCGCGTGACGGCGTCTGTTTCTTCCTCGCCTCGACCTTGACCGCGGCGAGTTGTTGAACTCCAGTTGCGGCGAGCTTCGCGTCCACCGTGAACAGGGAATCTGACCCCATTCGCGTCACACGCTTGCGGTACGTGCTGTACCCGGCAGCGGAGATATGTACGAGGTAGTCACCAGTACCGTTCGCAAACTCCATCGAGTAGTGCCCCGCGCTGTCTGTCGTGGTAGCTCGCGAGAGACGATCTGGCGCCATCGTGATGATGATGTCCGCGCCCGCAAGTACTCTGCCGCTATCGGTTGTTACGGCGCCTCGGATGGTATCGTGATGGGTCTGCGCCGCGCATGGGACAGCGAGCACAAGGGTGACCATGACCGCGACAACGGTTCGGTATCGCCAACCGTGTGTGGATGAACGAGTTCCGTCAGAATTAGCGACGCAGATAGTCATAGGTATCGGTGAAGAGTCCCCGAAGGTGCTGACAGCGGTTTGAGATCATGCGGGATGCACTGTTCTAGGTGCCACAGTGCAATGTGTCAAGCTTCGCCGCCGCGAGTACCGATTGGGTGAAACGATATGCCTGTTTGTAAAGCCTCGCACGATCCATATCGGACACGCCCTCCGGCGCACTGTAGATACCCGACGACACAGTGTACCACGTCGGAAATACGGAGTCGATTTGCACTTCGCGGATTCCGAAGACACCCATGTACAGCCGTGCACCGCGCTCGGTCGCGGTTCCCCTGCCAGCGGGCGCATGGCTACCGCCGACAACGACCCGTAGCGGAAGAGTGTCGGCAATTGCGGGACGCACCCCGAAGGTGCGAAGTGCGTCGACCAGTCGCGCAACCAGGTCCTGCCTCGAGCCCCTCGTCTTCGACGTCTCGAAGCAGGTCCACCCCACCAGCGGCGACGGAGAGACCGTTTCCGGTTGCATCTGTACGTACGGCTTGACGCAACTGCCGCAGGCCATCAGCCAGATACAATACCGGAGAGGCGGCGTGGTTTGCGTCACAATTGATTACACGACGATCGAAGATATTTCTGTGCTGATCGTCTACGGATCTTTTCTGATCGTGAACGTGAACGGTTGCTGCACCAGCTGCCTGACCTTGTGTCCGCCGATCTCGGCAGGATAGAACTTCATGCGTGGAAGCGCGGATCTGACTGCGGCGGCGAACAGATCGTTGGTAGCATCGGTGATCTTGATCCCCGCACTCTGATCAACGCGGCCCGTGGTATCCACGGTGAATTCCGCCTCGACATCGCCCTCGGTGCCGGCGCGACGCAGTTTGTCGGGGTAGACAGGCGTCGGGGTCTCCGGAAGCATGCGCGCTGGCTTCTCGACCTGGAACGAGAAGTATGTCGAGTAGGTCCTTTTGCCTGACGGCTTCGGTTCCGTCGCGCGCACGCGATTGAGGAGCTCGCGCCTCTGCATGGCGAGCGCAGAGACCTGATTCCGTGTGTCCGCGAGAGCTTCCTGTCTCCGTAGGATCGCGCGATCGATTTTAGCGAGACTGTCGATCGCAATTCGTGCCTGCGCCAGGCTGTCCTGCCGTCGGCCGAAGCCAGTATCGCTCTGGATGTGCGACGGCGTTGCCTCGTGTGCAACAGCCGCCGATCGCTGCAGTTGTAACGGTGGTACGGGCGTCGAAAACGCTGCGGAAACAGCAACGACCGCCGCGATTACGCTGAGAATCGCACTCCGCATTCCCATCGTTCGGACGCTTGTCATCGCACGCAGTCTAAGCTCCAGCTCCGACGGCAGTCTCAGCAGCGCCACCATTGGAATGGCGAGCGGTCCACTGTTCCGACCCCGCGCCGCAACTTCCAGTAGCACGTGGCCGTAATCTTTCGCGCCCGGGTGGCGCTCGAGCACGCGCATGTCGCAATCCAGTTCGATCGCCCGCCTGAGTCTCACCGCGCACCACCACAGTCCGATGTTCCACGGCATCAGGACCAATGCGACGATCGCAAGCATCAGTCGCTCGGGGTCGCGCGCATTGATGTGTTCGCTCTCATGTGCGAGAACCAGTCGGCGATGTTCCGGCTGCATCCTCGTTGCCCACGCTGGCAGCACGATCCGGTGCGACAGCAAGCCCACCACCGCGGGCCCGGTTGCAGCGGACACGTCTATGCTGATGCCATCCAGCGTCATTCGTCGCCACGACCGCCGCGTGCGTTGCCAGTACAACACACCCACTGCAAGCCACACGAGCAACGATGTCGACAATACCAGCCATGCGACGACGGCCATCGCCGCAAAGTCGTGAGCAACGCCTGCAAGTGCAGCATGCAATGCGCGCCGCGACGGCGCCAGCAACCGAATGAGCGCGTCTCGTCCGATGAGCCAGGAGCTGTGGTCCACAACCGAGCGTCCGGAGCTCACGATGATCGTCGCCAGTACGTCAACGCGCCCGCCCGCCCTTTCTGATGCCGCGGTTCGTTCCCTGTACGCGTGCACGCCGAGCACGCCAGACGGCGCAAGCACCGCGAGTAGTATTGCAACCGTCCAGAAGTGACGCGCCACGCCGCGTCCTTGCGTTCCCCATTCAACGGCGGCCGCGGCTCCGGCCAGCAACAGTGTGAACAGGCCGATGTATGCGAACACTGTGGGGCTCATTTCGAATCCTCCTCCAGCCGCCCATCGAGAAGTGCGCGCAGCCGCCGCAACGTGGCATCATCCAGCTCGCGATCGGAAACGAGTTGAGTGAGAAGCCGTTCAGGAGACCCCCGGAAGAACTGCCCGATCACCCGGTCTATCGCGCTCGAGCTTGCTTCATCACGTTCGATGAGCGCGGCATAGCGATGCGCGCGCCCCTCGACTTCGCGCGCGACGTGACCTTTCTCCTCCAGTACGCGCAACAGTGTAAGGATCGTGGTATACGCCGATCCATCGCCAACTGCCTCCCGCACCTCCGCGACGGTACTCGGTCCGCGCTCCCACAGCACGGTCATGAGCTCGATCTCTCGTGGCGTAAGCCGCTGCATGTGCGCATCCTCCTACTAAGAGTCTAGTACTATTGCCATAGTACATCCTCCGGGATGGCGCGTCAAGGGCTGCGATGCGGTCAGATCACGCAACTGCACGGCGGAGGGCAGCGCGAATGGTAAAATCAGTGCAGGACGAATGTGAACGACTGTTCGACAAGCTGCCTTACCCGCATGCCATGCGACTCGGCGGGCCGGAACCGTGCCCGCGACAGCGCGTTCTCGACCGCGGCCACGAACAGCGGGTTGGCCGATCCAGCCGTGACGAAAGATCCGTCCTCCACGCGCCCCGCGCTGTCCACGACGAATCGCGCGACTACGGTTCCTTCCAGCCCGCTCGCGCGCAGCGCATCGGGGTAATGCGGCGCAAGCGTTCCGGCCAACGGCTCAGCCTGCCGATCGACCCGCTCCGATGACAGGATCGCGATGGAACCCACATCTGACCCATTCGTCCCTCCGCCAGCCTTCACTCCGTCGCGGAATTCCTGGCCATGAATCACAGGCGTGTGCACGCCGGCGGCATCGAAGCTGAATGTGTGATCAGGGAACGACGGAACAGTGGGGGTAATGGTGGGCGCAGCTTCAACCCATGCTCGATTCGGCGATCGCACGCCGGATGCATGCTGCCGCTCGGCCGGCGTGATCCGCGCTCTGGGCGGGTAGAGTGGAAGCGGCACGATGTGCGGCCGATCCGGAGCGCGCAACGCTGCATGCGCTGTAGCGTTGATCGCGGCCAGGATCAGCACGCTGTGAAGTGCGATGCTCGGGATCGCGCCCGCTATAGAACTACGCCTGCGTGTTCCGGATTCCAGCAGATGCGTAACCACAGGACCACCTCGCGAGTTGAGTGCCTATCGCGAAGCTACGCCTGCCGGATTATGCGATGGTATCGGACACATTACGCCGCGGACAACAAATCATTACGCGATGATGATGCAGCGCATCGGCTGCGATTGCGTGGCCGGCCAACTTCTCAAATGCCCACTACCTTATAGTGCTATGAGACCTCCTCGTATTCGCCCCGCGACTCTGCTCGCGATCGCACTGCTGTTCGCGACGTCGCATATCGCCTCCGGTCAAACTCCGCACCACACCCGCAACGTCGTCCTCATAGTATCCGACGGGCTGCGCTGGCAGGAGATCTTTCAGGGCGCGGACAGCCAGCTGATGAACCGGAAGTACGGCCATGTGGAAGACACGGCCGCCTTGCGTCGAGCATTCCTGCGTGATAACGCGGACTCCGCGCGCGCAGCGCTCTTTCCATTCATATGGAACGTCGTCGCGAAACAGGGTGAGATCTTCGGAAATCGCACGATGCAGAGCGAAGCGGATGTCACCAATGGGTTCAAGTTCTCCTATCCGGGCTACAACGAGATGATCAGCGGGCATCCCGATCCGCGCATCAACAGCAACAACGCAGGACCGAACCCCAACCTCACCGTATTCGAATGGCTCGACACGCGTCCCGGTTTC
>DATNCZ010000207.1:0-2173 GCA_035553335.1 Gemmatimonadaceae bacterium | reverse complement strand
CTTCGATCACGTCCTGCTGTGTATATCCACCATCGACGCCGAGCGTGTGCAGCTCCATCAGCTCGCGTCCGTAGTTCTCGTTGAGACCTGCCTTCGCCGCGGCAGCCGCGCGCTGGCGAAGCTGTTGCGCCTGCTGCGGGTTCAGATTCCGGCGACGGATTATCGCTTCGATGTCGAGCGGTCCGTTCTGCACGCGCACCATGCCACCCGGACCCGCGCGAATCGCCCGAAGCGTCGGCTGTCCAGGATTGGCTCGGCTCTGCGCGTTGTCGAGATAGACCAGCATCGCCGGCGAGTGCGCTACCGCTCCCAGCAGGTCGCGGAATTTACCGAGCGCGTGCTCGCGTATGGTTCGGTCGTAATCGGAGAGATAGTACGGCTCTATCGCATTCTTTCCCACGAAGACGTTGAAGTGATTCTCCCAGAAGTCAGTCATGACTTCGAGCAACTGCCTGTTGCTCGCGACCGCGCGAGCGACGCGCGCCGATTCGATCTCGCCGACCAGCTTCGCGTGCGACCGTCGGATCTCCTTCAATGCATTCAGGTCGACGTCTTGCGGTGCGTTGCGGTCGGCCGTATCGCGCTTGACGAGGCGGAATTGCCGCTGGGCCTCCGCATACTGCGCTGCGAGCGACGCCTGATCCTGCTGCAACATCGGATACCGCGCGAGCATCTGATCCATCGCGTCGTCGTTGATGCGCTCCGGATGCAGCTGCTGATCGATCCACGCATCCACACCGATCGATCGTACCGTAGCAGCATCACCCGGTCGCGGACCGAAGGCGAGCCGGTTGAGCACCTGCATCACCTGTTGATCGGCGGTCTGCTCGCGAACATCGGACGTCACAGCCCCGGACGCCTGCTTCGTTCCGCGCGGGACGCTCGCACCGGGCCGCTGCGCCAGCACGAGCGACGGAACAACGGCACCCATTGCGATGAGCCGTCGCACCGTATGCGCTCGCCAGAAGGATGGGATAGTAGTCACATCCCTTTGACGCCCCACCGCGGGGGGCGTTAAATCGCGCTATGTGCGGATACGCACCGTGAGCCCTCGCCGCCCCGCGTCGTTCCCGCTTTCGCGGGAACGACGCGTATCCATTCGCTTTGGCGAACGAGCTAGATGTGAATCGAACGCCCCGAAACGCCGAGCGCAGCTTCCTTGACGGACTCCGACAGCGTCGGATGCGGATGTACTGTGATCCCGATGTCGTCGCTCGTTCCGCGGAATTCCATCGCAAGCACCACTTCCTGCAGCAGATCAGCGGCGTCCACCGAAACGATGTGGCATCCGAGTATCTCTTCAGTCTCAGCGTCGGCGACGAACTTCACGAAGCCCTGTGTCTCCGCCATCGTCCTAGCCCGGCCGTTCGCGGACATCGGGAACTTGCCAGTCCGGTAAGCGCGGCCGCTGGCCTTCACCTCGTGCTCGGCGAGTCCGCATGACGCGATCTCCGGATGCGTGTACACGACCGCGGGCATCGACTTGTAATCCATGTGCACCGCGTGCCCCGCGATCACTTCGACCGCAATCACGCCTTCTTCCTCCGCCTTGTGCGCGAGCAACTTTCCACCGACCACGTCGCCGATCGCGTACACGTTCGGCAGATTGGTCCGCATCTGCGCATCCACCGCGATCTCGCCGCGCTTGCCGAGCGCGAGACCGAGTCCGGCGGCGTCGATTCCACTCAGCACTGGCTTGCGTCCAACTGCAACGAGTACGTAATCGCCTTCCAGCGTCTCTTTCGCGCCGTCCTTCTCGATGTCGACGAAGACCTTGTTGCCGTCGCGCCGTCCACCAGTGACGCGCGTCGCGGGACGAAGCTCCAGCCCCTGCTTGCGGAAGATCTTGTCCGCCTCCTTCACGACGTCCTCGTCCATTCCGGGCAGAATCGTCGGCGCCAGCTCCACGACAGTCACCTTCGCACCGAGCCTCCGCCAAACCGACCCGAGCTCGAGCCCGATCACGCCGCCGCCGATCACGATCAGGTGCTTCGGTACTTCGGGGATCGCGAGCGCGCCGGTATTCGACAGAACGCGCTCCTCGTCGAACTTGAAGAACGGCAGCTCGATCGGCACCGAACCGGTCGCGATGATCACGTCGCGCGCCTGATACTGCGTGACAGTTCCGTCGTTCGCAGTCACATCGACGACGTTACCCGCGCGCAGCGTGCCG
>DATNCZ010000206.1:0-5882 GCA_035553335.1 Gemmatimonadaceae bacterium | reverse complement strand
ACGGTCACCGCTGAACTTTGTCGAAAATGTCAAAGTGCCGCAGTTGCTGATGCACGGCATGCGTGACGGTTCCGTGCCGCCGAACGAATCGCGCCGGTGGGTGGCGAAGATGCGTGAGCTCAAGAAGGGCGATCTGATCACGTACGTGGAATACCCCGACGAGGAGCACTCCCTCCTGCGTTATCGCACCACGTTGCGCGACCAGATGGAGCGCATTCCACTCTTTCTCGCGACACAACTGGAAATGCCGGACATGCTCTCTCGCCTGAAGGCGAAATGACGACAACGCGTTCAAACCGGCTCACATCGACAGAGGCATCAATGACGCATTCATCCAGGTCCCATCTCCTATCAGCTGCGGCGCTGGCTCTCGGTTGCATGGTCGCGCAGCCTGCGCAACTGCTCGCGCAGAACAAGACGCCCATGCCCGACATTTCCAGAGAGGTTGCGGAGGCCAAAGCAACGCTGGCGATGCCGGTGGTGCAGCGGGCGATGAAGTACGTCGAGACGAAACAAGCCGATCCCAAGGAACTGATCGACACATGGATCGGATTGTGCAACGCGGCTGGTCCGTCCGGCGACGAGATCTATCGCTCGACGCACATCAAGAAGCTCTTCCAGATCTACGGGCTGGAAGATGTACACATAGATGGCGCGCTCAACGTGATTGGCGTGCGCCCGGGGACAGGTGGCGGGCCCAAGGTTGTACTGAATGCGCATGAAGATCAGATCTCGATCTTCTCCAAAGACCAGCCGATCGAAGCGTTCGTTGCGGACGGCCGCGTGTGGTGTCCTGGCGCAGGTGACGATCTCATCGGCATCGTCCAGATGATCACGATTCTCGAAGCGATGAACGCTTCGAACATGCAAACCAAGGGTGACGTCTGGTTTGTGACGTTCACAGGCGAGGAAACCGATTTCCGCGGTGGGCGACACTTTGCCAGGTCCAACTACCCGCACCACATCGACTGGTCCAAGGGCGACGTGGTGATGCAATTCCACGGGCAGGGTGGCGGCGGTGCTACGACCGGAAGCACCCCACTGATCGATGATGCAAAGCTCTGGTTCTTCACGCCGTTCGAACGTGAGATCAAGGGCCAGGCGGGGTCGGACAGACGGTGGCGCTCGCATGGTATCGATGCGCTTGCGAAAGCGATCATCGGGATTCGCGAGCAACTCACAGATCCGACGCGTGATTGTCTGCGATGCTCGGATGGCGGCGAGCGGGCACAGTTCTACGTCAACATGGCAATGGTCCAGGGAATGCCGGTCCGGAACACGCCTGGATCAGAAGCGTGGGTTCGACTCGATCTGCGGTCCGAGACGAAGGTGGGAATGGAGCGGGCGCACTCTGAAATCATGCGCGTAGCGAAGGAAGCGTGCAAGGACATCGAGGGATGCCGCTACCAGCTGGAAGTGATGAGCCGGCTCGGACTCGAGACGGAAATCCCCGGCTGGGACAAGGTCAACAATCGCGGTGCGCGCATGGCCTCTGCGACATCGCAGGTGCTGTACGGAAATCCCGGCCTGATCGATCCCACGCGCGGATGTGGTGATTGCCAGGGCACCTACATGGAAGGGTTGCCGTCGATGTCGTTCCGTGGCGACGTCGTGGATTATGGGAAGGGAAAGTTCGAGCGCACCGCGAAATACGCGCAGTACGGCGGCCTCGAATCTCCGGTAAGGTTGCGGACCAGTGGGCATCACGCCACGCAGAGTCAGCAGATCGTGACCCTGTGGGCCGCCGCCAAGCACGGCCTCCTGTTCACTGCAACGTATGCGGGCGTGAGTGATGCCAAGGACAACGGGCGTGGCACCGACAACTAGGCAGGTACGCGGGAATTAGTTGCGAAGCACCGCAGCGATGGCGCCGCGCAGCGCGGACGATAGCTCCGGATCGGCCGCGATGGTGGCGGCGCTGTCACCGCGGCGCCGAGGTTGCACCGTGACACAGGCTTCTGGGATCAGCCGTGCATTCATCGTCGTGAGAACTTCGGCCAGCTGAGCCGGAGCGTGCACCGAGAGGGGCGACGTGTTGAGAAGGGCGACAGGCCTGTCCGGAAATTCGGTGCTCCCCACCAGCCAGTCGAGCAGATTCTTGAACGATCCAGGAATCCCGTGCGCGTATTCGGGGCACGAAACGAGCAGCGCGTCAGCCTGTCCGACCTGCCTCCTCAGGTTCGCAACGATCGCCGGTAGCGCACGTCCGTCCGGCGAATCCAGATCGGGATTGAAATGCGGAAGCGCGCCGAGGCCGTCGTAAAGCGTGATGGTGACACCCGGCGGCGCGAGAAGCACCGCGGCCTGGAGGACAGCCGTGTTGGACGCGCCTGCGCGGAGGCTGCCGGAAATGGCGAGGATGTGCATGAATGGCTGGATCCGTGATTGCGAGCGACGGCGCCGCGCGATCAGCGGTGTAAGTTAAACCGACAGTCGTGTTGCGCATTCCCCAAACACGGATCGGTAGATGCGTCGTGTATTTAAATGTCTGGCCTGGAGCGTGACAATCGCGCTCGGTGCGGTGCCGAACCCCGCGGGCGGGCAGGGCGGGTCAGTTGCATCGAGCGGGACATTTCGCCGACTACTGGATGCGGAATACGGCGCGACGGTGCGGGGTGACACCGCCGCACTCGGCGCCATGCTGGCTGACGATCTGGTATGGATCGTTGGCGCGAACGGCAGCGAGATGACAAAGACACAATTGTTGAGTGCGGCCGCACAATTCCACGCTCCAGCACCTCGATTCACCGTCGACAGTGTGCGCGCCGAACGCTTTGGCGGTGTCGCGACCGTCGAGTACCATCGCACGGATCACTGGCCGCAGGGCACAGGCGAGTTTGCAACGTCGTGGAAGGCGCTGGACGTATTCGCGCTGCACAAGGGACGGTGGCTGCTGGAGCGGCATACGCAGGTATGGCTGGTTTCACCGGTCACTCCGATGTCGCTCGACTCCGCGTCGATGGGCGCGTTCGTGGGCCGCTATCAAATCGGGCCTGGCTATGTCGATGACGTGCACTGGGAAGGGGCGAATCTCGTCGCAACTGCATCAGGGCAGAGGACGGGCGCGCGCCTCGTGCCGGTTGCTGTGAATGTGTTCAGTCCGGACGGCCACGGCGCGCTCATCTCGTTCGAGCGGGATGCGAGTGGACGCGTGCTCGGATACGTGCAGGGATATCCCGATGGTCGTGTGATTCGCGCGCCGAAGCTGGGCATGGTGGAATCGGATTCGACGTCAATCGCGTCGAAGGTGAAGCGGGAAATCGAGCCGTTGCTCGCCGAAATGATGACAGCGGCGAATGCGCACGATACCGACCGCTTCATGGAGGCCTACATGCGCGATCCATCGTTCGTCTTCGTGATCAACGGCACCGTGATGAACGGTTGGGACGCGGTGCGCGCACAGCAGCTCAAGTGGTGGAACAATGGAAAATCCGACGTCGTGTACAGCTACGTCGGCGACCCGGAGTTCACGGTGCTGAGCTCCGCTGCGGCGGTCGTTACCGAGAGGATGAGCGCGCGCAGGACTCTGGCGAACGGCCAGACCGCGATCGGCGAGCTTGCCGTCACGATGATGATGCAGAAGCGTCCGGAGGGGTGGCGTGCCGTGCAGGTGCATGAATCGACAGCGCCGCCACCCGCAACTCCGGCCAAATGATTCCTGAGCCACTTGTCCTGAGCTGGAGCGGCGGCAAGGACAGCAGTCTCGCGCTCGCTGCGTTGCGCGGCGACCCGCGTTATGAGGTAGTGGCTCTCCAGACGAGCATGACACGCGGTTACGATCGTGTGAGCATCCATGGTGTCCGGCGCGCACTGGTGGAGGCGCAAGCTGCCGCCGCTGGATTGCCGTTGATCGAGATCACGCTCGAGCAGCAATCGTCGAACGATGCATACGAAACAGCGTTCAAGGAGTCGCTCGGACGTGTGCGAGGCGAATATCCGGAAGTGCGGCGGATCGCATTCGGTGACCTTTTTCTTGCCGATGTTCGCGAGTATCGCGAGCGGCTGGTCGGTGCCGCCGGCTTCGGCGCGCTGTTTCCGCTATGGGGACGCGATACGCGTGCGCTGGCGCACGAATTCATCGCAGAGGGATTTCGCGCGCATCTCGTTTGCGTGGACACTACGCAGTTATCCGCCGAGTTCGCGGGTCGTGAGTTCGACGCCGCTCTGATCGCGGATCTGCCGGCGAGCGTGGATCCATGTGGCGAACGGGGCGAATTTCACACTTTCGTGTCGGAAGGCCCTATTTTCACTGAAGCACTCGGTGTGACGCGTGGTGAAAGTGTGCTGCGGGATAATCGTTTCATGTTCTACGATCTCCTGCCGGCCGCCGGATGCCCGGGCGCGCCGTGAATCGGGAACTACGAGCATGAGGATATGAACACATATGATGTCAGCACATGAAGCACTGGACCGTCTGAGGAATGGGAATCGAGACTTCGTCGCACGCATGCAGACCGGCGACGCGGCGCTCAGCGATTCACGTCGATCCGAGTTGCCGAAGGATCAGAATCCATTCGCGATCATACTCGGCTGCTCCGACTCGCGAGTACCTGCCGAGATCGTCTTCAATCAGGGACTCGGCGACCTCTTCGTGATTCGCGTCGCCGGAAACATCGTGGCGCCATCGCAGGTGGGGAGCGTGGAGTTCGCTGCAGCGCGCTACGACACGGCTTTGGTGGTGGTGCTGGGGCACACGCAGTGCGGCGGCATCCTGGCGACGCTGGAAGCGCTTCAGCAGCCGGGCGAAAAGCTCTCACCCGGTCTCAAGTCGATCGTGGATCGTGTACGGCCGTCTGTAGCGCCGTTGCTGAAGACCGACTTGCGGAACGATCTGGATTCGCTGGTGCGCCATGCGGTGCGGGCGAACGTCGCCGTATCCGTAAATCATCTACGACATGCGTCGGCGCTCATCGAGCAGCTGATTCAGGATGGCAAGCTCGCGGTCGTGGGTGCAGAGTACTCGCTCGAGACGGGGGCGGTGGACTTCTTCGATACGGCGGGCGCGGAGTAGCACCCGTCCAGGGATCGGGGGGAAGATGGTCGCCGCGGCTGGTGAACAGTGGATTCCCGCGTTCGCGGAAAATGACGAAGGTAGGAGAACGGCGCGGTGAACGAACACCGCTTCCGGCGCGTAGTGGAATGATGTCATAGTATTGTCTACGGCGGCCGTAGCGCTCTGCAGCGCTTTGCGCGTCGCCGTAGATGCATTCCATTCGCACTCAAGTTCACGGAACGTGCCCATGATCAAGGCTGTTCGCCAATTCCTCTGCACCGCGGTGAGCCTGCTCGCCGTGGTGCCTGCGCTACCCGCGCAACGCCGTCCGCCGCGTGACACCGTACTGGTCGCGCATCGCGACTCGCTCGAGAAGGCGCTCGAAGCCATCGCGATCATCGATCGCAAGCTGATGATACCGATGCGTGACGGCAAGAAGATGCAGTTCGACGTTTACAGGCCAAAGAACGTAGCCAAGGCGCCGGCGATCTTCAGTCGCACCCCATACAACATGAATTACTGGGACGTCAAGCTTGGCGCGCCGGCTGACATGAGCGCCCAGCTCGAAGCGGTGAAGCGCGGCTACGCCTACGTGATGGCGAACGAGCGCGGTCACTTCTTCTCCGAGGGCAACTACGACATCCTGGGACCGCCGCTGACGGACGGTGTGGATGAGATACAGTGGATATCGTCGCAGCCCTGGTCGAACGGGAAGGTCGGCCTGGTGGGCTGTTCTTCGACTGCAGAGTGGCAGATGGGCGTTGCCGCACAGGCGCCGAAGGGTCTCGCCGCCATCAATCCGCAGGGATTCGGCGCGGGCGTGGGACGCGTCAAGCCCTACTACGAGCAGGGCAACTGGTATCGTGGTGGTGCGGTGCAGATGCTGTTC
>DATNCZ010000205.1:0-4525 GCA_035553335.1 Gemmatimonadaceae bacterium | reverse complement strand
GACGTCTTGAAGGCGATGCTGCGCCAGCCGATCCCTCACCGTGGCGCGGAGTTTCACGAGATCTTCTCGCGCATACAGGTTGGAATGCGCGACGTGTTCCAGACGCAGCGGCCCGTGTACGTACTGACATCCTCCGGCACTGGCGGAATGGAGGCCGCAATCCGATGTGCGCCGCGTGGAAGAATACTGGCGCTCGTGAACGGGGCTTTCGGTGAGCGCTTCGCCAAGCTCGCGCATGAGTGTGGCCGAGAGGTGGATCAGATCGGTTTTGCGGTGGGGGATGTCCCGGACGCGGAGGAGGTCGGCAAGCGAGTCGAAGCTGGATCATACTCGGCGCTGACCATGATTCACAACGAGAGCTCCACGGGCGCGCTCGCAGACGTGCGCGCAATCGCGCGCGTCGCGCGTGAATCGGGAGTACTGACAATCGTCGACAGTGTCAGCGGAGTTGGCGGTGCGCGGCTGGAATTCGACGCGTGGGAGGTGGACTGTGTCGTGAGCGCATCGCAGAAGGCGCTCGCACTCCCGACAGGGCTGGCGTTCGCCGTGGTGTCGGAGGACTATCTGCGGGCGATCGAAAAAGTGGAGGGTCGTGGCATGTACTTCGATCTGCTCGCCTTCGATTCCCACGCGCGGAACCAGGAGACGCCAGCGACGCCGGCGGTGTCGCTCATCTTCGCGCTCGATCGACAGGTGCAGGCGATTGTTGCCGAAGGGATCGAGGCGCGCTGGGCCAGGCATGAAGCGATGCGCGCGACCATGGAACGATGGGTGGCGAGGACGCGTGATGCGCTCGATATCGACATATCGATACTCGCGAAGGAAGGAGCGCGGTCGCCGACCGTTACCGCGGTATCGCTACCGTCGGGAACGGTGTCCACCGATCTGGTGCGGAAGGTTGCCGAGCGCGGATATACGATCGGCACCGGTTACGGGGTTCTACGATCGTCGACGTTTCGTGTAGGACATATGGGAGACCATACGGTTGCGGGATTGGAAGCCTGCCTCGGGGCGGTCGCGGAGGGGCTGAGCGCGCTGAGGACTTAGTTCCTGAACAACGACCGGAGCGCTTCGCCGAAGGTGATGTTGCGAAGGTACAAAAGCTCCTCCGGCGCGAAGGGCGTTGGGGTGATTCCGAACACCGATACGAGCGCGTTGTCCGGGACGGTGTTGTTCAACGCGAGGATGTCGAGCAGTTCGCTCGTCACAGGTGGCCTCGGAACGAGATGCCAGAGCGCTGCAACGAGCGGGCGAATGATCGCGGCCGGCACGCCAATGACGGCCCGCCTGGCGTTCATGGCGACGAGAATGCGCTCGGCGATCTGACGAAGCGTCAGCTCGGCGGAACCACCGAGTGGAAAGACCTGCTGATGCGTGGACGCATCGCTGATCGTGTGCGCGATTACCTGGGCGACATCGTCGACCGCGATCGGTTGAAACCGTGCGCGGCCATCGTCCGGAAGCGGCAATACGAATGGAGTGAGGCGCACCAGACGAGCGAGCATGTTGACGAACTCGTCCTCGCGTCCGAAGATGACAGACGGGCGGAGGACAGTCCATTCCAGGTCGCTCGCCGTGACGAGGTCCTGCGCAATGCCCTTGCTTCGAAGGAATCGGTAAGGCGACTTGCTGTCGGAGCCGTTCTGCGACATGTGCACGAAGCGGCGAACCCTGGCATTCGAGGCGGATTCGATCACGGCGCGCGTTGCGTTCGTATTGGCCGATTCGTAGGTATCGTCGTCGTGCTCGATCGCGATGGCGGCGAGGTGAACGACCGCTGTGGCGCCGTCCATCGAAGACGTGAGGTAAGCGGGATCACGAATGTCACCAATTCGGATTTCCACTGGAAGATGGGCGAGTCGCTCGGCCGCTTTGGCGGCGCTTCGAACAAGGGCGCGGACCTGCCAGCCCTTTCCGGCGAGAGCGCGGCAGGCGTGACAGCCGACGAAGCCAGCGGCTCCGGTGACAACGACGCGCCGTCCAAGCCCCGGCGGGACTGGTTTCAGCGCAAGAGGCTGTTCCGCGATCGCACCGCGTCCGCTGACCGACGCGGCTGGGTCAAACATCGTTTACTCTTTGCGGCCCGCTGTGGGATATCCAGGTGTGCCGCGGACCACGATTCGATAGAAGAGCAGAAATACGCCCACCGTGAGCAGTATGTGCGCCCAGCCCGGCGCATTGAGCGCGAAGGTCCACACACCCCATATGACGAGCATCACTACCGCAACGACAATGCCTGGATCCATGCCCCTCTAGTCCGTTGACCGGATGTGGAACGACCAATAGCTTTCTTCCGTATAAGTTACGCGGTTTTCATCGGAGCGGAGAGCTCAGTTTTTGAGCCGATAAGTCCTTCACGTGGGATCGACAAACTGTGCCGACGTCATGCCCCAGTGCGGGGAAGGCGGAAAGCGTGGGTGAGAGCCTCATTGTTTCGACAGGGCTTCAAAAATCCTCTCCACTCCGACCTCCGTCGTGGCTCGAGCCACGACGGAGGTTTTTGCGTCCGGAGGATGCATGCCAACGGTCACAGTCACCCGGCGACTCAAGTTCAACGCGGCGCACCGCGTCCACAATCCGGCGCTATCCGATGAGGAGAATCGTCGCACCTTCGGCAAGTGCAACAATCCGCACGGCCATGGCCACAATTACACGCTGGACGTCTCGGTAGCGGGTGAGGTGGACCCGAACACGGGGTACGTGTTCGATCTGAGCCGGCTAAAGGATCTGGTCACTCGCGAGGTGGTCGATCTCGTCGATCATCACAACCTGAACGTCGACGTTCCGTTCATGCACGACGTGATCCCGACCGCCGAGAACATGATCGTTCAGATGTGGCGCATTCTCGAAGGAAAGATCAGGCCGGGCCGGCTGGTTCGGCTGGTACTCTGGGAGACGGAGAACAACTACGTGGAATACGATGGCCACTGACACTGCGATCAACACGGCATTCGAACGGGACCCGGATGACATTCTGCCGCCGGGCACACCCGCAGCTGCGCTGGCTGACTACGAAGACCTCGTGCGAAAGCAGTTGACTCTGCTGGGCGAGGACGTCAATCGCGAGGGCCTTCTCAAGACGCCGCAACGTGTCGCGCGCTCGATGGCGTTCCTTACGCACGGCTACGATCAGGATGCGCGAACGGTCATCGGAGACGCAATGTTCGAGGAGGAGCACTCGAACATGATCCTGGTGCGCGACATCGAACTTTATTCGATGTGCGAGCATCACATGCTGCCGTTCTTTGGAAAGGCGCACATCGCGTACATACCGGACGGACGAATCGTCGGGCTCTCAAAGCTCGCTCGCGTGGTGGACATCTTCGCGCGCCGACTGCAGGTGCAGGAGCGGTTGACGGTCGACATAGCGCAAGCCATAACCGATGTGCTCAAGCCGCGCGGCGTCGGAGTGGTGATCGAAGCGGCGCACCTGTGCATGATGATGCGTGGCGTCCAGAAGCAGAACTCGACTACTGTCACGTCAGCCGTGCTGGGATCGTTTCGTGAGGATCCAAAGACGCGCGACGAGTTCCTGCGCCTGATCCCGAACGGGTCGTCACTCTGAGCAACCGTCTGGCCGGAAGAAGTGCGCTCGTAACGGGCGCATCGCGCGGCATCGGTGAGGCGATCGCGCGTGCTCTGGCCGGTGACGGAGCGCGAGTCGCACTCGTTGCACGTACGGAGGATGCCCTGCGACGGGTTGCGGGCGAGCTTGGCCACGGCGCATTCGCCGCGCCATGCGACGTTACCAATGAGACGTCGGTGCGCGGGATGGCGGAGCGTGTGGAAACCGAGTTGGGGGGCGCTCCAGACATCGTCGTGAACAACGCGGGGGTCTTTCAGGTCGCCGCGATCACGGAGATGCCGATGCGGTTGTTCAGCGACGTGCTCGACACCAATCTGTTCGGCCCGTTTCTGATCGTCCACGCGCTTGCGGCGAAGATGAAACAGCGTGGCAGCGGGCACTTCGTCAGCCTGGGCTCGATCGCGGACCGCGGAATCTTTCCCGAGAACGGTGCGTACGCGCCGGCGAAATACGCGTTGCGTGCCATGCACGAGGTGCTTCGCCTGGAATTGAAGGGCTCTGGCGTGCGCGCGACGCTAGTTTCACCGGGACCGGTCAATACGGACATGTGGGATGGAATCACGTTCAGCGGGCCCGAACGGATCGTGCCGGATCGCAGTGCGATGCTCACCCCGGGCGACGTGGCGTCCGCGGTGTTGTACGCGGTGACGCAGCCAGAAACCGTCAACGTCGACGAGTTGCGGCTGTCGCACTCGTGATGCACGCATAACACGCCGGAACGGGTTGCTGGATGTTCATCGAGCTACTGGACGGATTGCGCTGCACCGGCGACCACCCTCAGATCCCGCTGGTTGCGGCGATACTTCAACGCGACGATCGCCTGGTCGTGCAGGGGTTGCTCGGCTGTCCGACCTGCCGCCGCGAATACGAGATCGAGGGCGGTGCAGTGTGGTTCCGCGACCGGAGTGCCGGAGCCGGCACCGGGGAGTTGTTGCCACG
>DATNCZ010000204.1:0-3192 GCA_035553335.1 Gemmatimonadaceae bacterium | reverse complement strand
CCAGCTCGAGCCCCGTCACACCGATGAGGTCGCCCTCGTGCGTCGCGACGATGAAGTTGCGCAGGTCCTCCGGAACACCAGCGATCGGAAGTCCGAGATCGTCGAGCAGGCTCGCCACTGCGGTTCTGTCCCGTGGCTCGGCGGAGCGGTATACGATGCTCCCGGTCGATTTCGATGTCATTGCAATTGGCGCCTCTTCATTCGTCCCACAGCAGTCGGGGCCGCAGCACGACGTGGCCGTTGCATCCAGCAGCGGCTTTGTCGCACGTACGAATCCACTGAAGAATTTACCATCTATCTCGCGCGCGAACGACTGCGCATCCAATCCGCTTCCCGCGAGAAAGGCCATCGCGTCTTCGGAGCTGTAGAATCGCGTCGGCTCTATGCTCGGATTCTCGAAGCCGGAGTCGCGCAGCAGCGTCAGAAATTCCTGCTCGCCGAGTGCGCCGGCGACGCAACCGATCCACAGCTCCATGTTCCGCCTCACAGCGGGCGGAACCTCGCCGCGGACCACGACGTCCGAGACGGCAAGCCGTCCGCCCGGCTTGAGCACACGATACGCCTCGGCGAGCACCCGCCGTTTGTCCGCCGAGAGATTGATCACACAGTTGGAGATGATGACGTCGACAGTGTTGTCGGGGAGCGGGATCTGCTCGATCTCGCCTCGCAGGAACTCGACGTTCTCCGCACCGGACTTGCGCTTGTTCTCATTCGCCAGCGCCAGCATCTCGTCGGTCATGTCGAGCCCGTACGCCTTCCCGGTCGATCCCACGCGCTTGGCCGAGAGCAGAACATCGATGCCACCGCCGGAACCGAGGTCCAGGACGGTTTCCCCGGGATTCAGCTGTGCCAGCGCCGTCGGATTTCCGCATCCAAGCGACGCAAGCAGCGCTTCGGGCGGAATCCCCGCGGTCTGTCCCTCATCGTAGAGATCGGCCGTTATCGGATCCCATGCATCGGTCGTCGCGCCGCAGCACGCGCTCGAGCCGCAGCATGAGCCTGACGTGCTGCCGGCCGCGACTCGCGACGCAGCGGCACCGTATTTCTCCTGGACGCTCGCCTTGAGCAGCTCGCGATCAGTCACCGTGTCCATGCGTTCATCCTCATATCAATAAATATTGATGGATTGGTCAAAAAAAACTCAGTCACAGCACTCATCTTGCCGGCCATTGGCCGCGACTCGAACGGAGGGCCGCCGCCCGCGCGGGCGAAGCTCGCGGACCATCTCCTCGGCTTCCTCGAAGGCTTCGCGGTTCAGCTCGTAGTACGACCAGCGTCCTTCACGCCGATCGTTCACGATGCCGGCATCCTTGAGCACCTTGAGGTGGAACGACAGCCGCGACTGCGCCGCATCGAGGGTGTCCTGCAGCTCGCAGACGCATCGCTCACCGCCAACCAGCAGCTCGACTATGCCGATGCGGGTCTCGTCCGAAAGCGCATGGAATATCTGCGCTGCGCGTGCACTGAAGTGTGGAGCCTGAGCGGGCATGCCATTAACGTATCAATATTTATTGATATGTCAAGAACCGGCATTTCTGGCAGCCGCGGTTCGAGGTCAGCCGCGCGGCGGCGGGGTTGCCGGGGCCAGATAGTCCGTGAACCACCGGCACGCGAGATCCGCGACGACGTCCAGCGCGCCACGTTCCTCGAACAGGTGAGTCGCGCCCGGGACGATCTCCAGCCTTACCACACCGCGCATGTGTGTCATCGCCATGCGGTTGAGCCCGATTACCTGTTCGTCGTTCCCGCCGACGATCAGCAACGTCGGCGCGCGGACGGCGGTGAGTGCATCACCGGCCAGGTCGGGACGTCCCCCGCGGGACACCACTGCCTCCACTCTGTCCGGACGGCGGGCCGCGGCAATCAATGCGGCGCCGGCGCCGGTGCTCGCACCGAAGAGTCCAACGGGCAGATCTTTCGTCAGCTCCTGATGCGAGAGCCAGTCGATCGCGTCCACCAGCCGGCGCGCCAGCAGCTGAAGGTCGAAGCGGTGTTCACGGGTGCGCAGATCCACTGCTTCCTCAGCGGGCGTCAACAGATCGAGCAACAACGTTGCGAGGCCGGCGTCGCGCAGGACGTCGGCGACGAACCTGTTGCGAGGGCTGAAACGGCTGGATCCGCTGCCGTGCGCGAAAAGGACAACACCGCTCGGCAGAGTTCCCGCTGGCGCCGGTAGCCCCAGCGTTCCGCCGAGCGTGACACCGCTTGCGGTTACATGAACCGCAAGCTCATCGGGCGACTCATCCGTGCGCACGCCCATACACGGATCCGTAAGCAGGTCCGTATGCATGCGTGGCGCGTTTCGCCCCTTCGCTGGTCGTGGCCTTGTCTGGCATCCGTCCTCCGCTGGAAATAGAGAATTGGCGAGGGTATCGATATATGCCGGATCAACGCCGTTTCTTGATCAGCGCATGCCGCGGGCCAAACCAGATCGGCATGGCGGGACAGTTAGCCTGGCTAGTTCGCCGTACCCGCCGGGGCAGTTGCGCCATCGCGCGCGTCAGCATCTGCCAGTCCGCGTTTCAGCGTAAGAGTGAACACCGACCCGATTCCGACGTTGCTCTCCACCGTTACGTCGCCACCCATTGCGCGGGCGAGCGACCGGCTGATCGCGAGCCCGAGGCCGACTCCGTCCGCGTTGCGCGTAAGCGAGGTATCGACCTGGACGAACGGCTCGAAGATCGCGGTCCGTTGAGCGAGTGGAATCCCGACGCCAGTATCACCCACGTGTATGGCGACTGCATCACCGGTCACGTCGCAGGTCACTTCGACGCTGCCGCCGGGCCTCGTGAACTTGAGTGCGTTGCCCAACAGGTTGAGAAGGATCTGACGGATCTTGTCAACATCGCCGCGCACGGTCAGTATCCGACCATCGATGCGATTCAACCGGCAGACGTCGTAGTGCAGTGATCCGCGCTGCATCTGCAGCGCCATCATCTCGCGAACGCCGAGCAGCAGCTCGTTGACATCCACGTCGGTATGTGCGATGGGGACCGCGCCGGCCTCGAGCTTGGCAAAGTTCAGGATCTCATTGATCAGCCCCATGAGATGTTCCTGGCTGCGCGTGATCCGGAGGAGATCCGCGTGTTGCGCCGCGATCACCGGACCGCGAATGCCCATGTCGATGAGCTGCGCATAACCGGCGATCGCGTTGAGCGGCGTTCGCAGCTCGTGGCTCATCGTGGCCAGGAA
>DATNCZ010000203.1:0-6819 GCA_035553335.1 Gemmatimonadaceae bacterium | reverse complement strand
ACCTGCCGTCCCCGCGAGGACTGGGCGACCAACGCGACGCCCGAGTCCAGGGCTCGCATGGATAGCCTCCGCACTGCGATCAACGCCGAGTGGGGCGGACGCAACGTTCGCGGAACCGGCTACAGTCTCGCACTCGGCGGCGGTGAGCTCGGCAAGCGCCTCGAAGAAGGCGGAGTTGCCGGCGTGATCACGTCACGTCCGAAGGACGGCTGGGGTACGATCGAGGTCTTCGAGACCTACAACACCAAGGCGCCGACCGTCGCGCTGAGCTGTGAGGACTACGGCCTGGTCTTCCGTCTTACGGAGAACAAGCAGAATCCCAAGGTCCGCATGAACCTCGACGCCGATCTGCTTGGTGAGCGTCCTGTGTTCAACACGATCGCCGAGATCAAGGGAACGGAGAAGCCGAACGAGTACGTGATGCTCTCGGCGCACTTCGATTCGTGGGATGGCTCCTCCGGCGCGACCGATAATGGAACGGGCACCATCACCATGCTGGAAGCGATGCGGATCCTCAAGCAGGTATATCCGCACCCCAAGCGCACCATTCTCGTCGGCCACTGGAGCGGTGAGGAAGAGGGCGAAGTAGGATCCAAGGCCTTTACCGAAGATCATCCTGAAGTCCTCAAGGGACTGCAGGCGCTGTTCAACCAGGATAACGGAACAGGCCGCATCGTTCGCATGGGCGGCGCCGGTCTTCCGAATGCCGCTGTCCACATCGAGCAGTGGCTGTCCAAGCTTCCGACGGTCTTCCAGGAGCAGGTCAAGTTCAACGGACCTGGCTTCCCGGCCGGCGGCGGAAGCGATGACTTCTCCTTCGGTTGCAATGGTCTGCCAGCCTTCGGACTTGGCGCCCTCAACTGGGACTACGGGAACTACACCTGGCACACCAACCGCGACACGTACGACAAGATCGTCTTCGACGACCTCAAGTCCAACGCCACGCTGACGGCGATGCTGGCCTACCTGGCCTCGGAAGATCCGACGATGATCACGCGGGAACGTGTCGATCTCGTCGCCGAGGCGGCTCGCATGGCAGCGCAGAATCCCGCAGCTACCGGCAATGGCCGGTTCCGTGCGCCGACGACCTGGCCCGCCTGCGTCAAGGCACCGCGGACGACGAACCCGCGTCTCAAGTAATCAGATCGCGGTCTGAAACAAGAATCCCCGGCTGCGCATCAGTTGCGCAGCCGGGGATCTGCTTTTGTGTGAGCGTCGCGGTGGACTCTAATCGTTATCCGACATTGCTTCGGGATGCGGCTGTGCCGGTCCGTCGATCAGCGCCAGCAGCGCACGATCGCTCAGCTCCTGCCATCCAGCCGGAAAGCTCCAGAATCTCCGAATGACCATTTCGTTGAGGGCGATGAGCGACTTTCGGGCGGCCGATCCGTCGCCCTCGGACATCTCCATCTCGCGCACTCGCCATTTCTTTCCCTGGGTGTCGGCCACGTCGCGGCACGCCCCCTGATGCTGGATGTTCACTGTTCAGCGCATGATTTGGCGAACGACCGATTCATCAGAACCCACAGTTCAGAGATAGCTGCATAATTCACGGCCCTTCGGAGGTATCCGAACGGCAAGCCAGCGAATCACTGCGAATTGCGAGCCAGTCTGGCGCGAATCGTGGCGATCAGCCCTACTTTGATTATCGCGGTGCGTGACGCATTTCTTGAGTTGGCAGGCGCCTGAATGAATCAACGCCGTGCGTGTGGCTCGAACAAGCGTTCCAGTCCGATGAATTTCGCCACGAGCGCGGCTAGTTTTTGATGTGAGCCGGACTTTCGGCACCTGAATCGCAACCTGAATCCGACCATGGCACAACTGAATTCGTTCGACGTGACGACTGGCGTCGACATGCAGGAAGTCGACAACGCCGTCAACCAGTCGCAGAAGGAGATCGGCCAGCGCTATGATTTCAAGGGCTCCAAATCGACGATCGAGTTCAAGCGCGCCGAAGAGATGTTGGTGCTTGTTGCAGACAGCGAGTATCAGATGAAGGCGCTTACCGACGTGTTGTGGGGCAAGCTCGTGAAGCGTGGCGTTCCGGTAAAGAACCTCGACATTGGTGAAGTGAAGCCTGCCGGCGGTGATACCGTGCGGTGCGAGATAAAGCTCAAGACCGCGCTCGACACTGACACGGCAAAGAAAGTCGCTGCAGCGATCAAGGAAGCCAGGATTCCAAAAGTTCAGGCAGCGATTCAGGCGGACCAGGTGCGTGTGAGTTCGCCGTCGCGAGACGATCTGCAGAATGCCATGGGTGTACTTCGCGCCGGCGACTTCGGAGTCGAGCTCAAGTTCGGAAACTATCGCTGAGCGATGGCGTTATCTGTCACAGACACCGATCAGCTGACAATTCGCACCGCGACGTGCGAAGACGCCCACGCGCTCGCTGAATTTGCAGAGCGATCGTTTCGCGATACGTTCGGTTGCGACAATGTGGAGTCCGACATGGCGCAGTACGTCGCGCGTGCGTTCGGTGAAGAGACGCAGCGTGCCGAGCTCGCCGACTCGCGCCGCGTCGTCCTGCTGGCGGAAACCAGCGGCGTGATTGCGGGCTATGCGCAGCTGATGAATGACTCAGCACCAGACGATATCGCGATGGAGCGGCCGGTGATCGAGCTTGAACGGTTTTACGTTGCACATGAGTGGCATGGGCGCGGAATCGCGCAGCAGCTCATGGCACGTGCGACAGAGGCGGCGGTTCGCTCGGGTGCGGCGACGTTATGGCTGGCCGTGTGGGAGCGTAATCCCAGGGCGATGGCTTTCTATCGCAAATCTGGATTTGCGGACGTTGGATCCAGGCTTTTTCTGCTTGGCAGCGATCGTCAGACGGATCGTGTAATGAGCCGGTTACTGCGAAGCTGAGCTGCCACAGATAGTCAGTTGCATGCTGGCGCGCCGTCGAATACCGCTGGTGCAACTGGAGCCGTTCCGACGAATATCGCGCATGTATGGCCCGGCGCGTTCAGGTGCGTCGCCTTGGCACTCCAGCCCGACACTCCGGAAGCTGTCGCGACGACGGTGACATTCTGCGATGCACCGAAGGTGTTCGCCGAGTCGCTTGGCGTCGTGTAGGTGTGCGAGAAGTAGGCGCCTGCGTTGGCGGATGCGTATGCCTCTTCCGATATCTCGAGATTCTTGAGATCGGTCTTGACTGCGGCGAGGTAGGCCCGCTCCTTGACCGCGCTGTATTGAGGGATTGCGATCGCCGCGAGAATTCCGATGATCACGATCACGATCAGCAGCTCGATGAGGGTAAAGCCTCTGTTGACTCTCATTGGATTTGCCCTCACGTTGACAGGTCTCCGGTAAGCGTTGCATTCTGACGGACACCACTGGACTTGGCAACGCCCGCGCCACGTTGTGGCACGGAACGCAAGTTCTTGCTGTGTAACGCTTTAGCTCGCTGCTGGGGCTCGGCCAAACGTTTGGTGCCCGTTGTAATCCGCAACCATTATTGCGTTTCGCGGCTGAGTCGGCCGATGTTCGTCAGCTGCCTGCAGGAACCTTGACCGGCTTGATGGCGTGACCGTCGCGGATGTCGTCCGAGGGGTTGAGCGCGACAGTCGCGCCCTCGTCCACACCCGATAATATCTCCACCGTGGCGCCGTAATCACGTCCCACGGCGACCTTGTGATAGTGTGCGACGTTATGGTCGTCTATAACGATCACTTGAGTGCCGCCAGCGTTGAAGAGAAGCGCATTGGCCGGCACCACAATGGGGGCAACCATTCCGCCGGTCGCAAGATCTACCTGCACGAAGCTCCCGGAGAGCAGCGAATGATCGGTATTCGCGACGTCCACTTCTACGAGGAGAGTCCGGGTGCCGGGATCGAGCGCTGCGGCAGTGCGCGCAACCTTGCCGGTAAATACACGGTTGTGCTGCTCTGCCAGCGACACGCTTGCCTTCTGTCCGATCTGAATGGAAGGCGCCAGCGATTGTGGTACGTTCACGTAAACGCGCATCGTGTCCGTCTGCGATACGCGAAAGAGCCCAAGTCCGCCGGTGCCGGCGCCACTGGTGCCTGGACTCACGAGGGTGCCGACATCGACGTTGCGCGCGGTAACCACGCCGGCGAACGGTGCAGTGACCTTGCTGAATCCCTGCACGCTCGTGAGGCGCTGAACGTTGGCGCGTTGTGCATTCGCTGTAGCGGCGCTCGCCTCGTACGCTGCTGTCTTCTCATCCAGTTCCTGTTGGCTCACTGCACTGTCGCGCGCGAGCGACTTCCATCGGTCCAGGTCGCTCTTTGCAAGCGCGAGTGACGCGTTTGCCTGACTCAGCTGCGCCTTGGCCTGCTGCACTTCCTGATCCACTTCGGGTGCTTCTATTGCTGCGAGCACCTGTCCGTCCTTGACGCGAGCGCCGATGTCGGCATACCAGCGCCGGACGTATCCAGCGGACCGCGCGTAGACGACTGCCTCGTGCAGTGGCTGAAGCGTGCCGGGCAGAACGAGTGGTGAGCTCTTTGCCCGCACGGCTGTAGAGACCGAGGTCGGCATGGCGGTGTCGGAAACCGCGCGTACTTCGTCAGCCAGCGCGCGTCGCTGCGTGATGCGCGGAATGATTCCGATCGCCAGCAGAATCATGATGATGGCGGCGAAGACCGGAAGTGTCGCGCGTGAGCGGCGCCGCGGCGCGGGGGGATGGGACGATGAGGGCGTCATGAGTGCAACAGTGGGTCATCCACGCCACCCGGTGGTCGGGTGCGCAGAACGCTGTAAACAACGGGAACCAGCACGAGTGTCGCGACTGTCGCGATGATCAATCCACCTATCACCGCTCTGCCAAGTGGTGCATTCTGCTCACCGCCCTCACCGAAGCCGAGCGCCATGGGAAGCATGCCGATTATCATCGCGAGCGCGGTCATGAGTACGGGGCGAAGACGTGTCTTGCCTGCATCCAGAGCCGCCTTGATGGCATCGAGCCCGTCTGCTCTCCGGGAATTTGCAAATGTCACGACGAGGATACTGTTGGCGGTCGCAACGCCCATCGCCATCACCGCGCCCATGAGCGACGGGACACTGAATGTCGTGCGCGTGACGAAGAGCATCCATACGATTCCGACCAGCGCGGCTGGAAGCGCCATGATGATGATGAAGGGATCCAGCCACGACTGAAAATTGACGACCATCAGGAAGTACACGAGCAGAATCGCGAAGGCCAGTCCGAAACCCAATCCGGTGAACGCTTCGCGCATGCTGGACACCTGTCCCCGCATCACGATGGTCGTCCCGAGGGGCATCTTCTTCTGCATCTGTGCGACGACGTGATCGATGTCGCGTGCGACGCTGCCAAGGTCGCGGCCTTCCGCACCGGCGTAGACGTCGTACACGCGCTGCACGTTGTAGTGGTCCACCACCGCTACGCCACTACGCCGCGATGCGCTGGCGAGGTTGCCGAAGAGCTGTGGTGCCACGCCTGCGGCGATCACTGGCGTCGATTCCAGGTCGCTGAGCGATGACAGGCGATATTCCGGCGTCTGCACTGCAACCTTGTACGACACGCCGTTCTGTGGATTGAGGAAGAAGTTCGGAGCCGTCTGGCCACTCGAGCTGAGCGAGATCAGCAGACTGTTCGCAACGTCGCGCTGTGTGAGGCCGAGTTGGGAAGCACGCGTGCGATCGACGGTGAAGTACAGCTCCGGCGCGTCGATGACCTGCTGCTGGCGTACGTCCACCGCTCCCGGGATGTGTCGCATGGAGTCGGCGATCTGGCTCGCGACCGCATAACCGTCGACGTTCTTGCCAGGCACAACCTGCACGTCGATCGCCGCGGGAAGACCAAGGTTGAGTATGCGATTTACTATGTCGGCCGGCTGGAACGCGAACGTGACACCGGGAAACCGCTGTCTGAAGTCGTCACGAAGCATGTTCATGTATTCGGCGGTCGAGCGAGCGCGGCCCTCGTTGAGCGAGATCAGCAGCTCTGCATCCGCCGGCCCGATCGTCGCGTTGTCGCCCGTCGACAGGTTGATGCTGCTGGACGGAACTCCGACGTTCGCGAGGATCAGCCCGAGATCGCGGGGCGGAACGTCTTCGCGAATCGCGTGCTCGACCTGCGCGATGATGGCGTCGGTCTCCTCGAGTCGCGTTCCGGCCGGTGCGCGGACATGAACTCGAAACTGGCCTGCGTCAACACGCGGAAAGAAATCCTGGCCTACGAACGGGAGCAGCACCAGCGATGCGAGTACGGCACCAGTCGCGCCCATGGCGACGCGGCGCCGATGCTGCAGCGCCGTCGCCAGCACGTTGCTGTACCATGAGCGCATGCGGTCGAAATGCGTTTCGAACCAGCGATTCACGCGCCAGAAGACGTCCGATACGGCCGCACCGCCGTGGTGCGCCGCGTACATCGTGACTTCGGCTGGCAGAAGATACCGCACCATCAACGGTACGAGAGTACGCGAAAGAACGTACGAGGCGAGCATCGCGAATATGACCGCCATCGCGAGCGGTTGAAACAGCGCGCCTGTGACTCCACCGAGGAAGAACACCGGCGTGAACACGACACAGATGGCGAGAGTCGAGACGAATGCGGGTACGGCTATCTCGTCGGCACCATCGAGAATCGCCTGCATGAGCGGCTTGCCCGTTCCCAGATTGCGATGGATGCTCTCTATCGTGACGGTAGCGTCATCCACCAGGATTCCAACTGCGAGCGCGAAGCCGCCAAGAGTCATGACGTTGAGACTCTGACCGAGCGCGGCGAGGCATATCATCGAGACGAGGATGGACAGCGGGATCGACGTCGCCACCACGAGCGTGCTGCGCCAACTGCCGAGAAAAAGCAGTATCATCGCCGCCGTCAGCAGTCCG
>DATNCZ010000202.1:0-4383 GCA_035553335.1 Gemmatimonadaceae bacterium | reverse complement strand
TGGCGAGACGATCGACTGAGAGTTCCTGCGATCCGGCCTTTGCTGCCGTATCGACGTGCGCGCTCATCGCTTCCTTGAGGCCCGCACACGCTGTCGCGGTTACAACGAAAGCCGCGGCAGCGGCAAGGGCGAGCGAAGCTGGTTTCATCTTGTTGTTGGAGTGGGTTTGATCAACGTGAGTGCGTGGACGAGCCCATCCAGCACGGACGCGCCGCCGAGCCGGGTGAGCTTGAGCGATAAAGGGTGCGCGCGGCGCACCTCGGCCTGAAATTGTACCTCGTGGAACGCCGAAGAGATCCCCTTCATAGATGGGACCGCCGAGCCTCTAAAGGTAATACGGGCCTCGTTGCCCCGCACTGAAAGAGTCTCGATCCCGATCCGGCCCCCCAGTACGCGCAGGGTCGCGGCCATGAAGAAATGAGCCGCCTCGGGGGGGAGCGTACCAAACCGGTCCCGGACTTCCGCGCGCAGGCCGGCTATCTCTTCCGGCTCCGTCATCGACGTGAGCCGACGATACACATCGAGCTTTGCATCCTGTGACGGCATGTAGTCGTCGGGGATGTACGCTGCGACGTCGAGCGAGATATCGGCGGGCTGGAGCCTGGGGCCGTCTCCGCCACGCATCACCCGCTGGACAGTCTCTTCCAGCATCTTGAGGTACAGATCGAATCCCACAGCATGCACGAAGCCCGACTGCTCGGGGCCGAGCAGGTTGCCGGCGCCGCGCAGCTCCATGTCCTTGAGCGCGATTCTGTAACCGGATCCGAGCTCCGTGTGATGCTCCAGAATCTTGAGACGACGCTCGGAATCGTCGTCCATTCCGTCGGCGGCTAGCAGATAACAGTAGGCGCGCCTGTGCGAACGCCCGACCCGTCCCCGCAGCTGATACAGCTGTGCCAGGCCGAACATGTCGGCGCGATTCACGAACATTGTATTCGCGTTGGGAACGTCGAGACCCGACTCGACGATCATGGTCGAGACGAGCACGTCGACTTCACCCTGAACGAATCGACGCATCACTTCTTCCAGCTCGCGTTCGCGCATCTGACCGTGACCTACTGCGATGCGCGCACGCGGCACGAGCCTGCCGATGTGCTGCCCGATGGCGTCGATCGTCTCGATGCGATTGTGTACGAAGAACACCTGGCCACCGCGGTCCAGCTCGCGCGATATTCCCTCCTCTATCAACGCCTCGTCCCACGGCTCGACGTAGGTGAGAACCGGCGAGCGATCGCGTGGCGGCGTCTGCATCAACGTCATGTCGCGCAGTCCCGCCAGCGACTGGTGCAGCGTGCGCGGGATCGGCGTCGCCGTGAGCGTGAGCACGTCGGTTTCCAACCGCAACTGCTTGAGCCGTTCCTTGTGCTTCACACCGAAGCGATGCTCCTCATCGATGATGATGAGGCCGAGGTCGCCGAACTTCACATCGGGACTCAGCAGACGGTGCGTGCCGATCACGACGTCCACCTTCTTTGCCGCGACTTCCTTGAGGGTCTCGAGCTGTTCCTTGTGCGTCTGGAAGCGGCTCATCACCTTAACGTTGATGGGAAAATCGGCAAAGCGATCGCCAAAGGTGCGCGCGTGCTGATCGGCGAGAATCGTCGTCGGAACGAGCACGGCGACCTGCCTGCCCGACTGCACCGCCTTGAATGCCGCACGAACCGCGATCTCGGTCTTGCCGTAACCGACGTCACCGACAAGCAGGCGATCCATCGGACGCGGACGCTCCATGTCGCCCTTCACATCGACAGTCGCCTTGCGCTGATCGTTGGTATCCTCGAACAGGAACGATGATTCGAGCTGGCGTTGCCACGTCGTGTCGGGAAGCGCCGGAGTGCGGGTCGCCACGCTACGACGCGCGTACAGATCCAGCAGTTCTACCGTCATCTCCTGGATCGCCGCGCGGGTACGATCGCGCTGTTGTCCCCATCGGCGTCCACCCAGTTTGTGCAGGCGCGGTGGCGGAACGTCGTCGCCGACATCCGACGCGGCACGATAGCGCTCGATCTGATCGATGCGATACAGCGGAACGTTGAGGCGATCGCCGCCTTCGTACTCGATCACGGCGACCTCGACCGTCGCCTCCTTGACGAAGAGCTGCTCGATTCCGCGGTAGATACCGATTCCGTGTTCCAGATGCACGACGTAATCACCGGGCGTGATCGCGCCGAGTGTGTCGATGCCGCCACCGGTGATGTACTTGCGCGCGCGACGAATGCGTCGCTCGCGTCGGAATATCTCGTGGTCAGTGAGTACGCGAAGACCGGGGTCCGTTCCGCGCGGCGAGAGAAAGAAGCCGCCGGCCAGAACGCCGAGCACGAGTCCCGCGGGCATCGGATCGCGCGCGCTCGTCGTGAGCAATTCTTCCAGTCGCTCGATCTGACCCGCGTTGTCACACAGGATCAGCGTCGGCACGCCGTCGCGCACGATGCGATTCAATAATTTGAGATCGCGGTTGATCGTTTCCGGCGCACTGAATGGAAATCCGATATCCGGCTCGCCTTCTCCGTCGAGTGCGATTGTGCCGAACGAGCCGAGCGTGCGAACGGCGGTGGCGGGAGCGACGTACAGCTCGTCGCGCGTCAGGACATCCTCACCGCGACGCATCGCGAGCAGCAGATGATGCTGCGCTTCGTCCCACGTGCGCCTCATCTCGGGCGCAACGTGCGACTCCGACGGAACGATGACCAGAGTGTCGGCAGCCCAGAGGTCGGTTATCGCCACACGATCGCCGGCGCGTTGCGCAGCCTTCACGTCGCGCTTGCGTCCGCTCGCGCGCTTCGCTGCAACTCCATCCGCCGGAAGTATCAGCGCGACTTCCGCATCCCGCGTCGAGCGCTGCGTGGTGAGATCGAAATGTCGCAGCTCAGATATCTCGTCGCCCCAGAATTCCATGCGTACCGGATTCGCCATTCCAAACCCGTACACGTCGAAGATTCCGCCGCGCACGCTGAACTGTCCGACATCCTCCACCATGTCGACGCGCTCGAACCCTATGGAATCGAGATGTTCGATCAGCTCGCCCAGCTTGCGTACGTCGCCCTTCCTCAACTCGAGCCGGCCGTGCTGCAGGATCGCCGGGAGTCGAGTGCGCTCCATTATCGCGCGTGCAGTCGTGATGAGTATCCGCACGTCGCCGCGCGCTGCGCGTTCCAGTGTCTCCACGCGCTCGCCCGCCACCTCCGCGTGCGGCTCCGCTTCGCCAAAGCTCTCGCGCGGCGGATAGAACGCGACAGAGTCGCCTCCCTCCAACGACTCGAGGTCGGCGAGCCAGCGTTCGGCATCCCCGACATTCTCGGCGACGATCACAAAGAACCGTCGCTCCATCCTTCGGGCCAGCGCCGCGACCATCGCCGCGGCACTCGAGCCGTGCAACCCAGCCACGGTAAGACGCTTTCCGGTACCCGGCACCGTGTTCGCCAACCGCGTGAACGCGGGAAGAGCTTCTACCGCGTCGATAATCGTTGGTAAGGCCATCAACCCACTTATTTACAGGACCCGGCCCGGAAACTTGATCCGCACCGGGAAACTGCAACATAATTTGGGGTAGTCTCTGGAGGAGGCATCAAATGAACCTTTCGAAAGCTGTCGCTCCGCGACTGCTGGTCCCGCTACTGATCGGCGCGTCCGCGACCACCCCCGCGCTACTCGCCGCACAGCGCGCGCCGAACGTGGACGTCTGGTTCGAACAGGGGAACGAATTCGATCGCGGCCAGCCGGGACGGGTTATGTATTCGGGCGATGCCGGCAGTTATGTGACCGTCCTTCGAGTCGACACCGATGGCCGAGTCACGGTGCTGTCTCCGCGTCAACCGAACGAGCGTTCGAGATTCGGCGCCAGTCGCTCAGGTATCGCGCTTCCATTCCAGGCAGACCCGACCCAGGGCGTCGGCTACGTGTTCGCGGTGGCATCCCGGACGCCATTCGACTTCAGAAACTACCGCGGACGTGGTAACAGTTGGAACGTGGGGACCCTCGGCGCACGCCCCGGTGTCGACCCGTTCGAGGTCGTCGATCGCTTCGCGCGCTCGAGCGTGGGCCCGCGAGGGGCGTACTCCATCGCGTACGCCCCGTATGAGATCGGCCGCGACGGTGGCGGACGCGCGTCCTATCAGCACGGAGTGCGATACGACGACAGCTACGGCTATTATGGTGGCTACGAGGACCCCTGGGGTGCGTCGCCGTATCGTCGCGGCTACGACGACTTTCGATATCAGGGCGGCTACGGTTACAACGGTTACGGATACGACAACCGCTACGGATACGGCTATGGCGGCGACAGCCGGTACAGCCGAGACCCACGCACGCATTCGCTGAGACACTGCCCGGATGGGACTCTGGCGCCGTACACGACGCCGTGTGCAGCGTTTGCGAGGCCGGGGT
>DATNCZ010000201.1:0-2800 GCA_035553335.1 Gemmatimonadaceae bacterium | reverse complement strand
CTGTTCAGGTGTCCCGCTCGCCACGATCGTGCCGCCTTTCAAACCACCCTCGGGTCCAAGATCGATGATGTAATCGGCTGTCTTGATGACATCGAGATTGTGCTCGATCACGAGGACTGTGTTGCCACGATCCACGAGCGTATGCAGAACCTTGAGCAGCATGCGCACATCCTCGAAGTGCAGACCGGTGGTCGGCTCGTCCAGAATGTAGAAAGTGCGTCCCGTGTCCCGCTTGGACAGCTCGGACGCAAGCTTGACGCGTTGCGCCTCTCCGCCCGAAAGCGTGGTGGCACTCTGACCGAGGTGGATGTAACCCAGTCCGACTTCATTGAGCGTGACGAGCTTGTTGTGAATGCGCGGCTGGTTGACGAATACTTCCGTCGCATCTTCGACCGTCAGCTCGAGAACGTCGGCGATGCTCAGCCCGCGAAAACGCACCTCGAGTGTTTCGCGGTTGTACCGCTTGCCCTTGCATACGTCGCACGGCACGTACACATCGGGCAGAAAGTGCATCTCGATTTTCACGAGGCCGTCGCCTTCGCATGCTTCACAACGACCGCCCTTCACGTTGAACGAGAAGCGGCCCGGTCCGTATCCACGGATCTTCGCCTCCGGAAGTTCGGCGAAGAGCTCACGCACCGGCGTGAACAGTCCGACATAGGTCGCCGGGTTGGATCTCGGAGTGCGCCCGATCGGGCTCTGATCGATGTCGATGACCTTGTCGATGTGCTCCAGTCCGGTGATGCGCTTGTGCTTTCCGGGGATGACGCGCGCGCGATAGAAGTGACGCGCAAGCGAGCTGTGAAGAATGTCTTCCACGAGCGTCGATTTGCCCGATCCGGACACACCCGTCACCGCGACGAAATTGCCGAGCGGAATCTCCGCCGTCACGTCGCGCAGATTGTGCTCGGTTGCACCTTCTATGCACAGCATCCGATCACGATCCTGCGGGCGCCGCTTTTCCGGAACAGCGATCACCGAATCACCGCGCAGGTAGCGCCCAGTTACCGACGCGCGATCGTTGGTCACCTGCTCCACCGTTCCCTCGGCGATGACAAAACCACCGTGCTTTCCGGCGCCGGGTCCGAGGTCGATCAGGTGATCCGCGGCGCGCATCGTCTCCTCATCGTGCTCGACGACGATCACGGTGTTGCCGAGATCGCGCAGCTGTCGAAGTGTCGCGAGCAATCGCGCGTTGTCGCGCTGATGCAGACCGATCGACGGCTCGTCCAGTATATACAGCACGCCAACGAGTCGTGAGCCGATCTGTGTCGCGAGGCGAATGCGCTGCGCCTCGCCGCCGGACAACGATTCCGCCGCGCGGCCAAGCGTCAGATAATCGAGACCTACGTCGACCAGAAAGCGCAGCCGCTCGCGTACTTCCTTGAGAATCGGACCGGCGATATCGGCGTCGAGCCCGGGTTGCGACCCCGATCGAACCTTGATGTCGTTGAAGAAGTGAACTGCTTCGCCAACAGACAACTCGACCACGTCGCCGATGTTGACGCCGGCGATCGTCACCGCGAGCGACTCGGGCTTGAGCCGTCGTCCACCACACGCGGTGCATGGAAGCGCGGTCATGAACTGCTCGAGATCGAGCCGCACCGAATCCGACTCAGTCTCGTCGTAACGGCGCTGCACGTTGGAGATGATCCCTTCCCACTTGATGTCGGCGGAGCGCGGCCCGCCGCGGCGTCCGCCCGATCCGTAAAGAAGTGCGTCGCGCGTCTTCTGCGGCAGCTCTCCCCAGGGCGTATCGAGATTGAACTTGAGCTCGCGCGCGAGTCCTGGAAGGATGGTTCGCCGCAGATATCCGTCCGGCTCACCCCACGGGAGAACCACGCCTTCCGGAATGGTCAGACTGGCGTCGCCGAGTATGAGATCCTCGCTTACCTCGCGACGAGTTCCGAGGCCGCCGCACTTGGGGCACGCACCGAACGGCGAGTTGAACGAGAACTGACGCGGCTCGAGTTCAGTGAGCGACGTTCCGCAATCGGGACATCCGAACTTCTCGGAAAACAGGTTCGACGAATCGTCGTCGTGACGTTTCACTTCGACCAGACCGTCGGACAGCTTGAGTGCCGTCTCCACCGAATCCGCCAGGCGCCCACGGTCGTCGCGATTGACGACAACGCGGTCGACGACGATGGCGACGCTGTGATTCAGCTTCTTGTTCAGCTTTGGTGGCGACGCAAGCTCTATCAGATCGCCGTCGACGACGGCGCGCACGAAACCCTGGCGCCGTGCACTCTCGAACAGCTCACGGAACTCGCCCTTTCTCTCACGCACCAGCGGCGCGAGAATCTCGATGCGCGTGTCCGCCGGCCATTGAAGGATCGTGTCCGCGATCTGTGCGGCGCTCTGACGCTCGACGGCACGACCGCACGTGGGGCAGTGCGGTGTGCCGGCGCGCGCGTAAAGGAGACGCAGGTAATCGTAGATTTCCGTTACGGTCCCGACGGTAGAACGCGGGTTGTGGCCCGCGGTCTTCTGCTGGATCGATATCGCCGGTGACAGTCCCTCGATCGAATCGACATCGGGCTTTTCCATCAACCCGAGGAACTGGCGTGCGTAAGCGGACAGCGACTCCACGTACCGCCGTTGACCCTCGGCGTAGATGGTATCGAAGGCCAGCGACGACTTGCCGGAGCCCGACAGGCCGGTGATCACCGTCAGCTTGTCGCGCGGGATGGTAACATTGACGTCGCGGAGATTGTGCTCGCGAGCGCCTCGAACTATCAGTGCCTCTTCTGCCATAGCCATCTAAACCTAACGGACTTACGGTGTAAATTCGGGTATG
>DATNCZ010000200.1:0-2693 GCA_035553335.1 Gemmatimonadaceae bacterium | reverse complement strand
CAGCGACGCCGAGATCGAGGCTGCTGCACGAGCAGCCAATGCACATGCATTCATTACCGCGCTCCCGGAGGGTTACTCGACCATGCTTGGCGAGCGCGGTACGCGATTGTCGGGCGGACAACGTCAGCGCATCGCGATCGCGCGTGCGCTGCTACTGGATCCGCCGATCCTGATCCTGGACGAAGCGACCTCTGCACTCGACACGGAGTCGGAGCGACTCGTGCAGGCTGCGATCGACCGGCTGCTGGAAGGCCGCACGGTCTTTGTAATCGCACATCGGTTATCGACCGTGCGCCACGCCACGCAGATACTCGTGCTGGACAAGGGGCGGATCATCGAATCCGGCACGCACGACGAGTTGCGTGCGCAACAGGGCGCCTACTCGCGGTTGTACGACATGCAGTTCCGCAGCGCAACCCGCGTCGATGTCGTTCCGGACGCGACGCCGGTTCCTTCCTTCAGCTGATGTGAATTACCTGTTTCTTCATGCGGGTCGGGAGTGGTCCGGCACTGCGCGAGCGTTCGCGGCTGCCGCGCACGGACTCGCGCGCCGCGGGCACGCGGTCGTCTTTGCAGTCGAGCGCGACAGCACCGTGGAGCGCGTGATATCGGAGACGGCAACATCTCCGGAGCGGTCGCTGCTGGAGGTGGTGCCAATGGATCTCCGCGGGATATGGATCGGAGCCGCGCGCAGGCTCGCGCGTCTCGCGCGACAGCATGGATCCAACGTCGTACTGGTGGACAGCGATCACGAGCATCTGATCGCGGCGATCGCCTATCGCGTCGGTTCCCGCGCGCGCGTGATTCGCCGGATCCGGGCAGGAGGGCGCCCGCTCGACATTCGCGGCACGGGACGAATCGCGGCGCGAATCGCGCCGACGTGCTATCTGTTCGCGACGGAGCAGGATTCGAACGCGGTGCCGCTCCCGCGCGGAGCGGTGGGCAAGGTGATCGCGCCAATGGGTGTCGCCGAGGCGCTTCCGCAAAATGCGACTGACCTGCTCGGCGACGAGGTGAACGTCGTGTGCGTGCACGATGCATCGTCGCGCAGCCGCGCTGCAGCTGCGATTCGCACGGTTGCGATGCTGGCTCCCCGTCACGCGGGATTGCACCTCACGATCGTGGGTGATGGCGGAGGCGGAGGGACGTACGACGATGACCTCAAGATGCAGGCGGCGGCACTCGGCGCACTCGGTCTGGTGACGTTCCTCGGCGACCGCGCCGATCATCTCGAGGTGATGCGACGCGCGAGACTGGGCTGGGTAGTCGCTGATTCCGATACGGCAGTGTTCGGCATACTGGATTTCATGTCGCTCGGAATCCCGGTCCTCGCACCCGAGCGCTCCGTTGCCGAACAGTACGTGCTCGACGACATTACCGGCATGCTCGTGCCAAGCGATGACGCTTTCATGACCGCCGCGGCGGCCGCGGAACTCCTCACGAGCGACAGCCGACGTGAAGCCATGGGAGCGGCCGCACGCGGTCGCGTCACGCGCGAAGGGAGCGAAGCTGCGATGGTGGACGGCTTCGAGCACGCCGCCGCGGCGGTAACAGCCAGGCGAAAGCGCTGACGTGCCAAACACACCGGAACGCATGCCGGTATCCGTGGTGATCGCTGCCCGGAACGAAGCCGCGAACATCACGGCGTGCATCGAATCGGTGAGTTGGGCGAGCGAGATACTGGTCGTGGATCAGGGGTCGAGCGATGGTACGGGCGAGCTCGCGACCGACGCGGGTGCGACTGTCATCTCTCCCGACGCCGCAACGATCGGCGCACTGCGAAACGCAGCCATAGCAAGAGCGCGAAACCGGTGGGTTCTCGTCGTCGATGCGGACGAGCGAGGTACCGCCGAGCTTGCGCAGGCGGTGCGCGATGCGATCTCGCATCCAAAATCGGGGGCGTATCGCGTTCCTCGCCGGAACTTCTTTCTCGGACGCGAGATCCGGCACGGCGGGTGGGAAGCCGATCGCCCCGTGAGGCTGTTCGACTCGGCATTGCGATACAACGACAGTCGCGTGCACGAACACGTTCTCACCAGTGAGGAGCCGGCGACACTCGGCGCTGCGCTGCTGCACTACCCGTACGCGTCGCAGGACATCTACTTCGAGAAGTTCGTGCGCTACAGTCGCTGGTGGGCAGAAGATCAATCGCGGCGTGGCAGGCGTGGCTCGATCGCGGCGATCGTCTTCAAGCCGCCTGCGCGTTTCATCTCGATGTTCATCTTTCGCCTGGGATTCCTCGACGGTGCGCGCGGGGCAGTACTGGCGTCGCTCGCTGCAGCGAGTGTGTGCGCCAAGTACGTTCGACTATGGGCCATGCAATGCGAGTCCTGATCATCGGAAGCTCCAATCCGTGGCGCATGGAGGCCGCGACCGAGCGTGCGTTGCGTCGGGCGGGGCACGAGACGCTGATCCTGGACGACCGGCGAACCAAGCGGGCGATCGGGTGGCGAATGACCCAGCACATGGTTCGTGCGCGCGCTCGGCATTTCAGTCCGGATTTCATCTTTCTGTCCAAGTGTCTCGCACTGGATCTTGAGACCGTTCGCCAGTTGCTCGGCGATACGCAGAATGCGATGTGGTATCACGATCCGCAGTGGTTCCGCGATACCGACCGGCCCGACATCGGCCACATCCTGGCTGTCGGCCGGCTCGCGCATACTTTTTTCGTCACCGGCTTCGATGCTGAATGG
>DATNCZ010000199.1:0-2501 GCA_035553335.1 Gemmatimonadaceae bacterium | reverse complement strand
CGCCGTGCTCGGGAATCAGAAAGTGCCATGCCGCGTCGAAGGTGGCCGTCTTTCCAGGCGCCAGTGGCTGCGCCAGATCTACTTTCGTCACGGTTCCGTTGTCACGCAGCTTCAGTGGAGTCGCGTGTCCATTCACGACCTGATTGAAGTGATCGATCACGTCACCGCCCGCAAAGCTGCGCGATCCGAAGCGACTGCCTGGCTCGAATACGAGCGTGTTCAGCGAACCCGGCCGGAAAGCGTTCTGCTCGGTCTGAACCCAGATGAATCGCAGTGTATCAGGCGAGTTGTTCGTGTAGCGCATCGTCATCGATGCGCTGAGCGACTTGTTCGCGGTGTCCAGCGTCGCGTGGAGATCGTAATCGGCGCGCTGCTGCCAGTAATGAGCGCCGGGCCGGCCGTCTCCAGTCCTGTACACGTTGGGCGATGGATACAGATTCAGTGGAGCAAAGATCGACGTGTCGCCAGCCCCTCTGCGAGTGGCTTCTGTCTGCTGTGGAGTCTGCTGCGCACCTGCCACGGCAAACGCGCTGAAGAGAGCGACCACCGCGGCGGCCGATCTTGGCTGAAGCATTTCTGATTACTCCAAAAGAATGAAAACTCGTGACCAGCGGGGGCCACTGCGAAGTGGCAGCGGCTATCCAAACAGGTTGGTCACGGAGCTGACCGAACAGGTTGGACTGAATGAATTGTACCCCTCACCTCGTCAGCCCGCACGCGCCGTACCGATTCGGTACGGAACCGGACATCAACGCTCGTCGACGGTCCAGTCCGGAAGATCGGACCACCAGGCATCTGCGCGCACGCCGGCAACGTGCACGCGACGGCTCACCCCGCTCGCATTCCGGGCCTCGTACAGCCACACCGCCGGAGCATCTCCGTCGATCTCTTCGTACGCCCGTGTATAATAGGAACGCGCGCGCGCCGGATCGAATGACCTGGCGCCGCTATCGACCAGCGCGTCGAAACGCCGGCTCGTATAACCGACAAAATTGGCGCCCTCGGGCGGCGCGCCGGCCGTCCCCCATGCCTGAACGACGGCCGCGGGGCTCGGGTCGGAATGCCATGCATTGAGCACGGCGTCGAAGTCGCTCCTCGTGAGTCGCTGCACGAAAGCGTTGACCTCGAGCGGCTCGATGGTCACCTTCACACCGAAGCGGCGATACTGCTCCTGAAGGAGGGTCGCATACTTCATCCGCACCGCGCTCGACGTGGGAACGACCAACTCGAATGAGATCGGAGCGTGCGCCGCAAGTATCTTCGCCGCCGCCGCGGAGTCGTACGAAAGCGCAGCGACTCCCTTGCTCACAGGCAGCGCGCGCGTCACCGGACCGAGTCCCGGCAGCGCCAGCGTGTCGAACACGTTCTGCGCCATCGCCGACCGGTCCACCGCCATGCTCAGCGCGCGCCGTATCTCGCGGTCGTTGAATGGAGCACGCCGGACGTTGAATCCCAGAAAGGCGTAATCGAGGCTCGGCGACGTCACCAGCCGCACACGCGGCGATGCGATCACCTGATTCACTGCCGGCCCACGCACGACCTCCAGGAAGTCCGCCTCGCCCGCCAGCAACCGCGTCGTCGCGGCCTGCATGTCGGGCGACACCAGCCACACTACGCGATCCAGTCGTGCACGTCCGCGATAGTTATTGCTGTCACTCACGATCTCGATCCGCGACCCGCCGTCCCATCTGCCGAACCTGAACCGTCCGCTGCCCACCGGATGCCGCGCAAACTGGGACGACGCGAGCGATTTGACCGGAACGTCACGCAGAAGATGCTCCGGCAGTATCGCGACGTTGTAAACGAAGTTGAAGAACTGCTCTGGTGTTCGCCTCGCGTACCACACTACCGCGGTAAGCGAATCGCGCACACTCACGGAATCGATGCCGTTCAACGTCGCAGCCACGGGCGACGCAAGCGCCGAATCCCTCAACAATCTGAACGTGAAGCGAACGTCGCTGGCGCGAACCGGTTGCCCGTCGTGCCAGCGCGCATGCGGATCGATGTGAAACGCTATCCACGACGAGTCCGGGGCCCAGTTCCATGAATCCGCGAGCCTTGGAGTGAAACCTCCATCACCAATCGTGTTCAGGTCGGGGCCGATGTCCGCCAGATAATCGAATACCTGATCCACCACCTGACGCCCCTGGCTCGTCAGTGTGAGCGGCGGAAACAGGTTGTCAGCGTCACCGGCAGTAGCGACAACGAGTACTCCTCCCGTGGCGCTCACCTTCCCGACTTTCGCATCCTGCGTGCACGCAGCCATTGCGACCATCAGAACCGCGAGCCCAACTGACCGAAACGACGCACCCATACTTTCGCGCCCGGTGAACGACATCGTCACGCCGCCTGTGTTTTGTGCGTCGCGGCCCATTCGAGGAAGAGATCGAATATCGCGGGATCGAAGTGGCCGTTCGCGTTGTTCTCCGTCATCACTGCCACGGCGCGCGCGTGATCGAATCCCTTGCGATACGAGCGATTCGTCGTGAGAGCATCGTACA
>DATNCZ010000198.1:0-2952 GCA_035553335.1 Gemmatimonadaceae bacterium | reverse complement strand
ACGCGATCTCACACCACGATTCCAGTGGTTCGTCGCACCAGCGTTGCTGCTCCTGTTGCTGGATGCATTGCTCGGGCTCCGATCGAGGCGGCGTCTTGCCAGCGCGGCGCTCATCGCGGCGGGAACGCTTGCGGCGTGTTCGCCCAATTCCAGGGCCGAGCTCCTGGCATACAATCGCGGTACCACGCTGCTCTCGCACGATTCGCTTGCTGCCGCCGTGCCGATTCTCGATTCTGTCGAGGCGAGACATGGCCCGATGGCGTTCAACGCGACGTTCAACGCTGGCTGGGCGTATCTTGTTACAGGAAGAAAGCTGCATGGCGACACTGCCGCTCAGCCGCTGGACAGTGCTCTGGCGCATTACCGACGGGCGCTGACTCTGACGCCCGACGATCGCGACGCCAAATGGAACTACGAGCTCGCGCTCCGCGTCCACAAGGCGTCCGGCGGTGGGGGTGGAGGCGGAGGAGGCGGCGGAGGTGGAGGTGCGCAGGCGCCGCAGCCGAAGCCCGCCGGAGGTGGCGCTCTGGGATCGCAGCAGGCCGACGCCGTTTTGAACAATGCCGCACGCGAGGAGCAGGACGTGCAGGGACGCAAACAGCAGAAGAACGTGCCGCAACCGCCGCCACACGGGAAGGACTGGTGATCGTCGCACTGCTGCTCTTCGCGCAGGTAGGCGTCGTTCAGTTCCAGACGCAGGTGTCGCCGGATACTGTGTACGCGGGCCAGCAGGTGAACTACGACGCCGTGACGCTCGTGGACGACGTCGCGCGCCGCCGGCTGCGCGCCAACCCCGTCTTCACGCCAGCCGACGTCGCCGGTGTGACGATATATGACTTCCCGTTCGACACGAGCTCGATATCGACGGTTACGGTGAATGGCGCGCCGTACCGGCGCTACGCGTACCACCGCGCGCTGTTCCCGCTTCTGCCCGGTACATACACGGTGCCGGCCGCGACGCTGCAATACCAGCTTCCGGATGGAGACGACTACTTCAGTCCGCCGCGCACGTATTCGACGATGTCGGCTCCGCAGTCGTTCACAGCCGTCGCGTTGCCCACGTCCGGGAAGCCTGTCGGATTCATAGGTGCGGTGGGAGAATTCCGGGATACGCTCCGCACTGACGGATCCAATCTGCGGGTCGGCGATCCCTTTACGGTCACGATGCGATTGTCCGGCGTCGGAAATCTGCGATTGCTTGCGCGTCCCGCTATCGATATCGACTGGGCAACCACAGTTCCCGGCGAGGAGCGCGTTTACTGGGATTCCGCCGGAACCGTGGTGCGAGGCGCGAAGGAGTTCGACTGGGTCGTTACGCCGAAGATCGTCGGAGAGATGGTGTTGCCGGAGGTCCGGTATGATTTCTTCAATCCCACGTCGCGCCGCTACGAATTCGCAACGACGCCGTCGCTGCGCGTCATGGTCGCCGCCGCAACAGGTCCCGTAGCCGACACGACTGCCGTCCCGCGGGATACGATCGGTGATACGCCATTTCCCGCTCTCGCAAGACTTGCGCGATCAAACGCGCTCGTGATCGCGATAGCCGCAACCGCCATCGCCGTGATTCTCTTCGGCATCCTGCTACTGAGCCGGCGACACCGCAGCGATCAGGACGACGAAGAGTGACGGAGCGCCGCAGCGCATCCACTTGTAGTTGCTTCGTGCCACTGCTACGATCCAAGACGTGCCAGTAATCAGCGTTCTTCCCAGCGCGGTAGCGGACCAGATTGCGGCGGGAGAAGTCGTCGAGCGCCCGGCGTCGGTCGTCAAGGAGCTGGTCGAGAATTCGCTCGATGCGGGGGCGAAGTCGGTGGAGATAACCGTGCAGGAAGGCGGCCGCGCCCTGATTCGCATAAGCGACGACGGGGCGGGAATGGATGCGGACGACGCGGTCCTCTCGCTCGCTCGGCACGGGACGTCCAAGATCCGCACATCTGCCGATCTCACCGGCGTGCGCACGTTTGGATTTCGCGGCGAAGCGCTGCCGGCGATCTGCTCTGTCTCGCGTATGGAAATCGAGACTGCGCTGCACGACGGAAGTGGCACGCGCCTCGAAGCAGCCGGTGGTGCACCTCCGACCGTCACGCCGACGCAACGGCGGCGTGGCACGACCGTTACCGTTACCGATCTGTTCTACAACTCGCCGGCACGCGCAAAGTTCCTGCGGGGAAGTCGCTCCGAGTGGCGCGCGATATCGGAAATTGTCATGACGCTCGCTCTCACGCGTCGCGACATTCGCTTCGAGCTGTTGCATGACGGACGGCGCTCTCTCACCGCGCCTCCGGCTTCCTCGTTACGCGTGCGCCTCGGTGCACTCTGGGGTGTTCAGTACGCCGACGGTTTGCTGGACGTGGATGATGTAGCGGGTCCGATTCACGTGTCCGGGCTTGTCGAGCGTCCGGCAAATGTCGGCACGGCTACGCGACGCGTATTCCTCGCGGTCAACGGACGCTCCATCAGGGACGCTGGAATTGTACGCGCCGCCGAGGCCGCGTACAGATCGACGATTCCAGCCGGAACAAGACCTGCGCTGTACCTGGAAGTCGCCGTGCCCGCCGACTCCGTCGACGTAAACGTCCACCCCGCCAAGGCCGAGATTCGATTTCAGGATCGCTGGACGGTGGAGCGCGCTGTCGAGCGAGCCGTGCGACGCGCGCTCGGTACGTTCGATAGCTCCGCCGCGATGGGACGATCTTTCTTCGGCGGTATCACGGCGCCGAGTGCGCACGTTCAGGTAATCGAAAGCGAGATCCTCGCGCCGCCGGCGGACGATACACCACTCTTCCATGGCGTCAGTTCGTCGCTCGATTCGGCCGACATAAAGGCTTACGAAACTGTAGCGCGCGACATCGCCGGCAACGCGAGCACACGCGAGGATGACAACATTCCGCCGCTCACACAGCTGCGCCGTACGTACATCATGTTCGAGCACGAGGACGGCGTCGTGCTCAT
>DATNCZ010000197.1:0-2263 GCA_035553335.1 Gemmatimonadaceae bacterium | reverse complement strand
GGCCGCTCCCCACAGAAGCGCCGATATGATCGCGACGACGCGCAATTGCGATTGCACGCGCGCGACGCGCTGCATCGCCGTCACTGTTCGCTCTCCACATTTCGCGGACGGCGCAGAATCATGTCGACGATGGCCAACGCTATTGCGATCGCCGCAAGCCAGCGGGCGAGCGGTGAGTCGACGTCTTTCGACGGAGGGAAATGCGTCGCAGCCGCAAGATGACCGGCGGACGCCAGCATCGTTGCTGCGTCCGGATCCGGTCCGGAGACGGCTCGCGCACACGATTTCGCGAGTGCCACGCGAAAATCGACGAAGCTGGGACGCAGGGGCATGTCGCCAGAGTTATCGATCGGGACCGCGACTGAACGCGTACACGTGGATGCGCTGTCCCACTCGATCGCCGCTGCTTCACCGTCCACCCATCTGGCAATCACACGTGCGTGAGCAAGCGAGTCGGACACGAAACGCCAGCGTCGCTCGAACGGCGCGACGACTACGTGCCCGTCCGCGACGACCGCACCAACAGTGTCGATGCGATTCCGCGGTATGGCGAGCCGTGGCCGCGAAACCGACAAAAATTCAACCTGTGTTGCCTGCGAAACACGGTTGTCGGCCGCTGCCTTCGCCGCGACTCTCACCAACCGTCCGCGGCCCGGCCATTGCGCGCGGATTCCCGCGGTCGCGCGATCACGCTCCGCCAACGTCGCCGGCGACACGACCACCAACTCCACCGAATCCGCGCCATTGCGCACACGGGAGCCCGCGCGCAACGCTCCGATCAGGCCCACGGACAGTGATCCGTGAGTCGTAACGCCTGAGCGTACCCCGATCGAGTCCGGCGACTCGACAAGCCGAGCTGCGGTATCGAACTGCACGACGGCATCGCCCGGCCGAAATAGCGCGCGTACACTGTCGCGAGTCTCGGCAACGTTCTCGACCGACCCCGAAACATCCGCCGCGATGACACGCACCACCCGCTCGCGCTGCGGCGGAAAGATCGGCCGGGCCAGCGCGCCTCCGGCGAGAAGTATCATCAACACACGGACTGCGAGTAGCAGCAGATCGGAAAGCTGAATCGATCTCGCGCGCGCCGCGACCGGAACGTCCGGGACGAAGCGTGCGGTCGGAAACGCAAGCGCGCGCGGTCGCCGCGTGACGATGAAATGCAGCGCGACCACACCCAGCGCGCCCACAACGGCAGCGACCAGAAAGCCGGGAGCCAGAAAGCTCACTGCGCTCTCACCAATTCGTCATCCAGCCCGCGATGCGTTGGGCTCGTCTCGCACGACACGCCGCACGGAGTGGCTCACAGGTTCCCTTCCAACGACGATCGTGCGATACGCCGCGCCACTCCCGAGCCACCGCGTCGCGGTGGACTCTCTCCACTCCGCGTACGAACGCAGGTATTCGTCGCGCACCGAATCCGCCATGTAGCGACGCACATCGCTGACCTCGGGATCCGTAACCAGCGACACGGCGCGAGGCGGGTTGAGCTCCTCGGCGGCGATGACATGCAGTGCGTGCACGTCGCGGCCAGCAGCAATGAGCTCGCGCGCGAGTCTTGACGTGTCATCGAGATCACCCAGAAAATCACTCACGATCGCTATCCTCGAGGCGGTTCGCGCGGCGGCCATGAGCGCAGGCGCCAATGGGCTGCTTCCGGTGACCGGCACGTCTTCCACCTTCTGAATCACTTCAGCGACGATCCCTCGCCGCGTTCGCGGTGAGATCGTCGCGCGCGGGTTACCCGCGACCATGAGGCCGACCGGATCGCCGCCCGAGTGCGCGACGGAAGCGAGCGCGACGGCCATCTGCTGCGCGAGAGTCCATTTGGACCCCACACCATCCGGAAACGCCATCGATGCACTTGCATCCAACAGGAGATAGGTCGGCGTTACCGCACGCTCCTCCGAAATCCGCACGTGCGCGCGATCGCTTCGAGCGAACAACTTCCAGTCGATCCGCCTGAGATCGTCGCCCTGCCGGTACGGGCGATATTCCGTGAATTCGGCGGACGTTCCGCGCACACGCGAAGGATGAATACCAGGCACTGCTATGCGCGACACGCGGCGCGCACGCCATCTCAATCCGCGTACCGCGTCGAGAAGCGCACCGTACATCAGCCTGTCCCGGCCCTCACCGTGCGGCGCGCGCCGCATCATCACACTCTGATATCGCTCTTCGGCGTCGGCACGTGCTCGAGCAGATCATCCACGATCCGCTCTGCCGAAAGTCCCTCTGCCTCGGCTGCGAAGTTGAGCAG
>DATNCZ010000196.1:0-7539 GCA_035553335.1 Gemmatimonadaceae bacterium | reverse complement strand
CTCCGGATGGTAGCCGTCATTCATAGTCGTATCGTCAGCGCGCGGAGGGCTTTTATACGTTAAATACGCGCGTCGGTATCTAAGCCCTTCTCCCGTCTTTCGTGACACTGCGCATGATCGACGACTACCAGAGGCTCGTGGTTGGCACTGACGACTTGATGCGGACAATAGCCGACGGCGTGCCGCAGTTGGACGTCCTTCACATCAAGAACACGGCGAGCCTGCGAGAGTTCTTCAATCGGCTCATTCGTTTCAGTTACATCAGTGCGCGTTCGGAGTAGCTCACAGGTCGTAGGCCTCCTGCGGCGCAGTACATCATCACCGCCGCCGCGCGTCTCGTCGCTGGCATCGCGTACACGTGAGGCCCTTATTATTCGGAATCGCCCGTCAGGTAATCGGTCGGAGCGTTGCGATCATGGCGAGAGAGCACGCACGGCCATCTTCTAGTGCAATGTCAGTGTCATCGAGTGGAAGTTGATCACATACTCATTGAACGAGCGCAGCACATCGAGCCCGATCGCGCAGGACTGCTCGTCCTTTGGTTGATGTAGGAAGGCTGTATAGACAGGGACGTCATGAAGCACGACAGTCGTGTCGCCAATTCCCAGATTGACATGCTGCAATCGATAGACAGACAACGTGCGAACTCCGCCCGCGCCGCCGGTCTTCATGGAGTCAGGTGCCCCGCTGGCGTTGAGACTCGTGCGATGCCGTTCATAGTACGGTGCCAGGAACCTTGTTTGCCCACTGCCCGTGTCCAACAAGCAGGCAAGCTGTTCGCCGTCGTAATTGACCTGGACAAGGGGTCGTAGTTCCTCCAGTGCGAGATTGTGTATGCTATGTGCCGAAGCGTGCGCAGGAATCTCCATCGATCCATCACGCCTGAAATGGATCTCATCCATTGCCTCGATTACGGGGAAGCCTATCAACCCACGAATCTGGAATCCATCTCCGAAAGTGAGAGTGCGATCTGGCATTACCAGGAACACGACGTTCTGATAAGCGATGCGCCCGATAGTCAGCCGGGGTGCAACAGCGATGTCCGCTTTCACACTCGCATCCGTCGAGCTTCCCACCGTCAGGCCGACCGGTCGTATCTGTAAGCCGAGGGCTTCGGCCTCGGAGCGCATAAGCACGGACAGATTGGCGCCAGTATCAAATCCGTAGTGACGAAACGAATCTCCGATTTGAACGAGGATGTGGCCAGCACTGTCCGTATGCAGGAGCGACGATCCTGTGATTGTGGCACGTTGCGGTGGCACATCGCGCAGCACTCGCACGAGTTGATCGGTGTTACGGATATCGGCGAGCGTAGCTGAGTCCGCCGATGAAAGTGTGGTTGCAAGTATAGTGGTCGCTACACTGTCCGCGTGCGCGTACTCGTAGAGTCGCAAATCGTTGCTGAGTTGCATTCGCATCAGCTCGAACCGGAGCGAGTCCGACACTCCCACGGCCTGGAGTGCGCGAAGGATAGTCCTGTTCGAACGGAGCGGGTCGTTGAAGGCCTGCTGAACGGCGGCGGTATAGAAGGCAGTGCGAGCCAGGTTAGTCTTTGTGTTCGCCAATCGATCGCGGAGAGCGAAGTAGTCGTGGGCTTGGTACAGCGAGTCGAGCGCGTTCGCGTCACTGGGAAGCACCGCGGTCGCTGGTGGCGGCGGGCCTGTCCGTATGCAACCGAACACGACTATTGTTGCCAACAGCAGTAGTTGAGGAGTACCCACGTCCGTCTTCACAGGCGCGGCAAATTTAGAAGCCGAACCTGCAAGTATGCCGCGTAGTCGAGTCCTGTCGATGACGAGACCTGCGTTGTGGGGCTAAGAATCGCATCGACGTTCGAGGCCAAACGTTCGCGTATGAAAGCGCTCGCCTTTTCCGGATCGATCATCATTCCCCCAAGAGGTTCGGCGACGACGACTTCAGGCGTCGGACGGACGCACTACTTTAGTCGGAAGCTGAACCGCCCGATAGGGAGGTACGACGTGAATCGGAGGACGCAACAGTGATTAGATACGATAGCTGAGGCCAGTGTCCCCCGGCGACGAGACGTTGCATCCGGACAGCGAGCGCGCGACTCCGAACCCAGAACCTACGTTCGTCCCTCTTTCAAACGAACCACAAGTACGCATCCTCCGCGCTGCGGAGGAGTTCCGTCGCGCGGGTCGATCGATGCATCCTCCACCGCCAACGCCGGTTGGTCCTACGAAGTAGCCGGAGATTCTTGGCCAGGAAAGGCGTTGAGACTACGATACCTGAGTCGGCCAAAAGCGTCAAAGTGATTGCGAATTTCGCTTCTGGTTCGTTGAACTCAATGCAGTTGGTCCGTGCTTGGCCACCACGGCTGCACCGTCCACGCAGGACTATGGACGTTTCACCGACTCACGCCACGAATTACATCGCTCGGCTTCTGGTGCGCACCCCGTTCCAACGAGTCCCGGACAGGGGCGCAGACGTATGCCGGGATCGGGGGGCCGCGCAAGAATGCTGCTGCCAGTGAACTCTTCTGATCGCGGACATATAGATCGGGGGCGAACTCGATCGTATCTCCCTGGACCCGCACGGCGATGCTATCCGGCATCGCATCGGTCACGGGATCGCTGAAGTAGACTCGACCGCCTATGGCCCAGTACCGGCCCTCGCTCTGCCGGTCCATCGTGTTCGGCCCCTTGTCCGTCGAGCCGACCAGGTCGGCACAGATGATCGTATGGTAGATGCTATCAGGTGTCAGGTAAAGCCGACCACCGATGACGCGCTCGAAAAGATTGTAAGCTCCGCTCGGCTTGAGATCAGCGGGAATCGCCAAGCCTCTGACGCGCATGAGAGCATAGACGCCCGGCGCGGGAAGGCGTGCCGGCTGAGGCACCGACTGAGGTGGTCGGCACGACGATAATAGGACGAGCGATCCGCCAATCGTCCAGGCGATCGCACGACGCTTCGCTACCCCGGCCCACATCGCATCGCTCTGCATCTTGTAAGACCCAACTACACAGTAAGCGATTGCACAAGACTCCCCCAATCGTAAACATCTGCCGCAAGCAAGTACCCACTTGCAGAAATGAACGCGCGTCCATTTATTCCTCCCCATGGAAAGGCGCGAAGAACTACTCCGGGCTGCTGCCAGAGTCTATGCTCGGCACGGATACCGGGGCTCCACCACCCGACGCATCGCCGACGAGGCCGGGGTCAATGAGATAACCATTTTCCGGCAGTTCGGGACCAAGGATACGCTCATCCATGAGGCCATCGCCTCGTCGGGGATGAGTGGTCCGCTAGTCGAGCTTCCCAAAGTGCCGATCGATCCACAACGCGAGTTGCAGGAATGGGCTGCCGCCCTTCGCTCTCATATATGTGCCTCTCGGTCCCTCATGCGCCGCTGCATGAGCGAGCGCGAGGAGCACCCCCAGTTGAGCGCTTCGGCCAACCGTGGTCCGATGCGTGCGGCAGCCGCGCTCCAGGCGTACTTCGGGCGGCTCCAGGAGCACGGCTTCATCAAGGGTGACGTCAATGCCCGCGCGGCGGCGGCGATGTTGATCGGGACGATCTTTTCCGATGCAATGGGCCGAGATGTGATGCCGGATATCTATCCGAGCACGCCCGCCGCGGCCGCCGAGCAGTACACGACTCTCATACTCAGAGCGATCGGTCTCTCGCCGCAAACTGCCGGCTCGTCGCCGGACGCAAACCAGATTCATTCAATAACTCGATGATACTTACAACGGCCGCAACCGGCCGCACAAACTGGACTCGACGCATGCTTGCCAGCGCTCTGCTTGCGTCGTCCGCGCTCCTCGCAGTCGCGGCGCCGCAGACGTTGCATGCGCAGCAGCCGATCACACATGCGGACTCCAGCGTGGCAACGCCGGCGCGTCCGCTGTCGCTCGGCGATGCTGTCGATATCGCACAGAAGCAGAGTCAGGTCGTGCACATCGCCAACAACGCGATACTGCGCGCACAGGGCGGACGGTATCAGGCACGCAGTGGTCTCTTTCCACAGCTGAACGCGACCGCCAACTACACGCGCACGCTTGCGTCGCAATTCTCCAAGGCGTTCTCGTCCGCGCCGAGCACGGCGCCGAGCGGTCCCGCGGGACCGTGCAATCAATATCTGTTCAACGGCGATTCTTCGGAGCTCGCTCGTGTGGCCGGTCTCGAGAACTACGCGCGATGCACTGTCGCGGGCCACAACGCGAGCGACGCCACAACAGGCGGCATCGACTTCAGCAAGGTCGGTTTCGGCTCGGTGAACGGCTACACGCTCGGCCTGTCCGGCTCGCAGAACATCTTCACCGGCGGTCGTCTCTCCGGTCAGATCCAGGCTGCCAACGCAACCCAACGCTCGGCGCGGATCGAGCTCACGGCGCAACAGGCGCAGCTTCGGCTCGACGTGACGTCGGCGTATTACGACGCCGCACTGTCGGATCGCCTGCTGTCCATCGCACAATCCACGCTCAAGCAGACGCAGGACCTGCTGGCGCAGACACAGCTGCAACAAAAAGTCGGCAACACGAGCGAGTTCGATCTGCTGCGCGCGCAGGTTTCGGTGAGCAATCAGCTTCCAGTTGTGATCCAGGCTCAGAGCGCGCGCGAAGTTGCATATCTCAAGCTCAAGCAGCTGCTCAATCTTCCGTTCGAGCAGCGTCTCGCGCTCACCACATCTGTCGAAGACACGACAACTGCACCGCCAGGGGTCGATCTGGCGCGCGCATCGTCGCCGGACACGCTCACGGATCATCGCGCACCGGTGCGCGAGGCCGCAGAGGCTGTCACGGCGCAGAAGGGACAGTTGAAGGTCGCGCGATCGGAGCGGATTCCGACGCTGCAGCTCTCGACTGCATACAGCAGAGTTGCATATCCGACATCAGGGCTGCCGTCACTGGCTGACTTCAGTCCCAACTGGACGGTGACGCTGTCGACGTCGTTCCCGATCTTTCAGGGCGGACGGATCCACGGTGACAAGATGGTCGCCGAATCGAACGTACGGGACGCGCAGGCTCGGCTCGAGCAGGCGCGCGAAGGTGCCGCGCTGGACTCGCGCGTCGCACTCAACACGCTGCGTCAGGCCGAGGCGACTTTCGAAGCAAGCGCCGGCACCGCGTCGCAGGCGCAACGCGCTTATGAGATCGCCGAAGTGAGATACAAGGAAGGTATCTCGACGCAGCTCGAGCTGAACGACACGCGAAATCAGCTCGCGCAGGCGCTGGTCAACAGAGCGCAGGCATCGCGCGACGTGCAGGTGGCGCGCGTGAGACTCGCGTTGTTGCCCGATCTGCCGGTGCAGACCGCGACGGCCGGACAGACGAATCTGTCACAGCAACAGCAGCAGCAACAATTGCAGGCGCAACAACAGACACAATCGCAGACGGCGCAACCGGCAGGAGCGACCGGTCAGAGCACACCATCCGCGGCCGGCACATCGCCGACTGGACAATCAGGGACCAATCCATAAATGCGACGCACTTACATATATATCCCTCTCGCCCTGGCGGCTGTCACGCTCGCGACGGGCTGCAAGCGCAAGACGGCGGAAGCGGCCGATACCGTTCAGCAGCTGGTGGTCGGAACCGAGAACATCGCGATAGCGCGGCAGGGATCGGTGACCAACGGACCAGCGATCTCCGGGTCGCTCGACGCGGAGCTGAACGCGACGGTGCGCGCGCAGATCGCGGGCTCGATCATCTCCACCGACGCCGACGTCGGGCAGACGGTCAGAAAGGGCCAGCTGCTTGGCCGCATCGACGCGTCCGGATTGCAGGACGCATATCTGAGCGCCAAGTCGGCCGTGTCTTCGGCTGAAGCGACGGCCGCAGTTGCGCAACGCAATCTGCAGCGCAGTCAGACGCTGTTGCAGGCCGGCGCGATCGCGCAGCGCGATCTCGAGACCGCGCAGACTCAGGCTTCGAGTGCGGAGGCTGCGCTCGAAGATGCAAAGTCGCGTCTCGCGACCGCGCAGAAGAATTTCGACAATACACGCATCACGGCTCCGTTCGATGGCATCGTGAGCCAGAAGAGTGTGAGCCCCGGCGATGTTGTACAGCCGGGCGGTGCACTGTTCACCGTCGTGGACCCGTCGACTATGCGACTCGTCGCCTCGGTTCCGTCGGATCAGGTATCGATGCTTCGCGTCGGTACCGATGTGACGTTCACCGTGACAGGATACGTCGGCCAGGAATTTCACGGCAAGGTGACGCGCGTGAGTCCGGCGGTCGATCCGACCACGCGCCAGGTGCAGATCATCGCATCGATTCCGAACAAGAGCCACACACTGATCACCGGACTCTATGCCGATGGCCGCATCTCCAGCCGCACGCAGGAAGGAATAGTTGTTCCGCAGTCGGCGGTAGATACGCGCATGCAGCGTCCTGCGGTCGTGAAGATCAAGGATGGCAAGGTTACGCGCGTCGATGTCACGCTCGGCATGCGCGACCCGACGAGCGAGACGGTGCAGATAACGAACGGAGTCGCAGTTGGTGACACGCTGCTGGTCGCCGCTGCGCAGGGAATCACGCCGGGCACCCCGGTTCGTGTGCAAGCGCCGCCGTCGGATCAGAGCGCACCGCAAGCCGGCGTTGGCGGTCCTGCTACCGCCAGTGGCTCCAATAATACGTTGAACAACGGCACTACCGGCGTCAACGGAAACACGAACAGCGGCACCAGCAACAGTACGCCAAACAGTACGCCCAACAGTACGCCAAACAGCGGTCGCTAGAGGCTTCACGATGTTCATCTCAGATTTCGCGATCAAGCGCCCTATCGTCACCGTCGTGATAATGGTCGCGCTGGTGATCTTCGGGCTATTCTCCGCATTCAACACGGACGTGGATGAGCTGCCCGATGTTCAGCAGCCGATCGTGTTCGTTGCGGTTCCGTATCCCGGCGCATCGCCGGATCAGGTCGAGCGCGAAGTGGTCGATCGAATGGAAGAGGCCTTCCAGGGTCTCAACGGCATCGACCAGATCACGTCGACCTCCACCGACGGCTTCGCGCAGATCATCGTGCAGTTCGTGTACTCCAAGCCGACCGACGAGGCGGCGCAGGATGTGCGCGACGCAATCTCCGGAATTCGCGACAAGCTTCCGGTCGAGATGAAGGAGCCGATCATCAAGAAGTTCGATCCGGCCGACCAGCCGATCGTGTCGCTCACGCTGTCATCCAACACGCTCAAGCCGAACGAATTGACGATTCTGGCCGACCCCGACATCACGCGTCAGCTCCAGGGGCTGCCGGGAGTTGCTCAGGTGACGTTGTCGGGCGGCGTGGATCGCGAGATCTCGGTCGACGTGATTCCCGCGCGTCTCAATGCGGCGAAGGTGAGCGTGTCGGACGTCGTCAACGCGTTGAACGCGCAGAATCTCGCGGTTCCGGTCGGCATGATCACTGGGCCGCTGGAGGAGCGCTCGATACGACTGCGTGGGCGCATCGCGGACGCAAGAGATTTCGGTCAGCTCGTCGTCGCGCAGAGGGGCGGTCAGGTGATCCGTCTCGCGGACGTTGCGAACGTCTATGACGGATCCGCGGAGCAGCGATCGCTCGCTCTCTTTAATG
>DATNCZ010000195.1:0-3584 GCA_035553335.1 Gemmatimonadaceae bacterium | reverse complement strand
GCGCTTTCCGCTCGACGCACAGCATCGGGCGCGCATCGTGCACGCTGCGCTGGAAGAGGATGCGGCAGACGCGGACGTGACGACCAACGCTACGATCGATCCTGCGACCACCGCGCGTGCGGCACTCGTCGCGAGACGCGACGGGGTGGTCTGTGGAACGTCGTTGGCGATCGAGGCATTTCGGCAGCGCGATCCAACGATCGCGATCCGTGAGGACTCGCACGATGCGCGGCCGATCGATCGCGGGGACACGATTCTGTTTCTGACGGGTAGTGCGCGCGGGATGTTGAGTGCGGAGCGGGTTGCGTTGAATTTCATGCAACGTCTCTCGGGCATCGCGACGCTCACCGCGCAGTACGTGCACGCGGTGCGCGGTACGAACGCACGCATACTGGATACGCGCAAGACGACCCCGGGCTGGCGCAAGCTGGAGCGTTACGCGGTGCGCTGCGGCGGCGGAATGAGCCATCGCAGCGATCTCGAGCAGGCGGTGCTCATCAAGGACAACCACATAGCCGCGCTGGGCGACGACGTCGGGCTCGCAGTGCATCGCGCGCGTGCGGTTGCTCCGTCCGGCACGCGAATCGAGGTCGAATGCGACGAGGTCGCGCAGGTTGGCGAGGCGATCAGCGCGGGTGCGGACATCATCCTGCTGGACAACATGGGACTTCAGGACATGCGCGACGCGGTCAAGCTCGTCGCGGGGCGCGCGGTGATCGAGGCGTCCGGCGGTGTGAATCTTCAGACGGTTCGCGGAATCGCGGAAACGGGGGTCAACTGGATTTCGGTCGGCGCTCTCACGCACTCCGCGCCGGCGCTCGATCTGGCACTGGATTTCGAGGAGTGAATTGGACCGCGTCCAGAGCGGTCTAGAGGCAGCGTCAGAGGCGGCGGAGAAGCCGCCGGAAGACACGTGCGATGTGTGCGGCAGTACTCGCCTGGAATGGCGCAAGTGCAAGCTGGTATGTCTCAATTGCGGCACAATTCTCAAATCGTGCGCGGACCTCTAGCCCTGCAGCCGCTAGGAACGCTCTGGACGATAGGCCACTCGACCCATCCCATTGCTGAATTCATCGACCTGTTGACCGCGCACGGCGTAACGCGCATCGCCGACGTGCGACGGTTCGCAGGCTCGCGAAAGTTTCCGCAGTTCAACCCGGCCGAACTCGAACAGTCGCTTGCAACCGCGGGAATCCAATACACGCCCATTCCCGCGCTCGGTGGGAGACGCAAGGCGCTCCCGGACTCACCGCACTCCGAGTGGAAGAACGAAGCGTTTCGTGGATATGCCGATTACATGGATACGGAGGACTTTGCCCGAGCTGCGGAGTCGCTGGCCACTATCGCCCGCGAGGACAGGGTCGCCGCGATGTGTTCAGAAGCCGTATGGTGGCGTTGCCACCGGTCGATGATCGCCGATTATTTCAAGGCGCACGGATGGGAAGTACTGCACATCATGGGGACGGGCGAAGCGAAGGAGCACCCCTATACGTCCGTGGCGAAGGTGGTGGATGGGGTGTTGACTTACTGAGGCGCTTCCAGATCTCCCAAGGGCGTTCCATTCGCGCTTCTCGTCACGGCCAGGTACACGATGTCACCCAGTGCGTTGTAATTTCCGTCGAAGTGATGCTTGCCCTTCCGCTCGATGACCGTCATCAGGCCCGGCGGTGCGGAGCGGCAGAGTGATTCCTTTTCCTCGGCTCCGTAAACACAGACCATCGGCACTCCCTTGAGTGCCTGGAGTTGTGGCAGAATGGGCGTGTCGTCCTTGCCCGATGTCGTGCGCCACAGGTCGGAGAAGTGATAGGAGAAGCTTGCGCGCTCCAGCAGGGCCAGCATCGCAATCAGAGTGAGATGCGGACGGATGTCGGGAGCGAGATTCGTAGCGGCGAATGGCGCCAGGTCGGAACCGCGCGAGTAGCCCACGAGCGCAATGTCGTGCTTATTCCAGAGTGCCATGTAGCGCCGCGCGATGCGAGAGACGTCGCGTCCAATGACCGCCGGCGACCGCCCCCCGCCGCGCAGATAGTCGCGCATGTCGACACCGACCACGTCGACCCCGCGCGACTGCAGTCGCTTTCCAACCTTTTCGTCGATGTCGGCCCAGCCGCCGTCACCCGAGAGAATTATCGCAACCGTGTTACTAGTGGCGTGTGCTGCGCGTAGCTCGACGATCGGCAGGTTCCGAACATCTGTGACGGTGTCGCGCGGCAGTTGCGCGGTTGCGGTAAGAACTGAAACCAAGAGGGGCAGTAGCATCTGTCAGGGGTGGTCGAGCTTTGCAGGGTCCAGGCGGCTGTCAGCCACCGGCACGTTGACGCGGATATCGGAATATTGCTCCTTCTGAACGAGCTTGCCGGCACGCGTGTCCGTCACGAGGGTTGCGAGCCATCCGTTGCCGGCGGGCTGGTACTGATCGAACCTGACATCTTCGACGCCGGGGCGCCCCTGTGCCACGGGGCCGACCATCCTCACGAAGACGAGCCGGTCGGCATCGACCCAGAACTGCTTCGACGTCGTATCGCCGGCCGCCGCGCCGACAATGAATACTCGGCGACCCTGCCAGGTGCCTTCGTGCATCTTGCTGAGATCGAAGCCCTCCTCGCGCAACGCGCTCACGCTACGCTCGATGGGCTGTGTGTAGACGTCGAATCCGAGCAACAATAGCGGATTCCGACCCGCCCGTGCAGGGAGGTTCTGACCGCCGCGGCGGACGAAGATGCTGTCGCGCGCGAAGAGAATGATCGGATCGCCGTCCGGCGTGCCGACATCGATGCGCAGTCTGCCCGGTAGTTTCATCGTCTCGTACCAGGTCTCGTGCACCATCGTGTCGGCGGGGGTGCGCCGCTCGGTGGCCTGCGTGAACGTCAGTGTCGTGTACCACTTCGCGACGTACCTGTCGTGCATCAACCGCACGAGCTCGGCACCGTCGGGCGGTGTCTGCGCGGGGAGAACAACGGGCGTTGCGAGAACCGCAAACGTGATTGATGCAGCGAATATGGAAGCGCGCATTGGATTCCTCGATTGTTGTCGTACGGTCCAACCAGTCAAGACTCGTCCAGCCGCGCCGCCGTCACAGATCGGGGCGTAATTCCTCTGCTCCGTTGAGGTACACGTGCCGCACCGAAGTGTTCGCGGGAAACTCGGCGTGAAGCAGTACCCGTACCACGCGGTCCATCGAGCCTGGCACGGGAATTTCGGTCGAACAGAGCATCGCGACATCATCCCATCCCATCTCGCGAGCTGCCCTGGCTGGAAAGTCGCTGACGAGATCCGGTGTAACAGTGAAGAATGCGCTGACGATCGCATCCTGGCGCAGTGAATTGCGCAGCAACATCTCCGCGAGCAATTGCCGCGTCGCGGTGCGGATGGACTCCGAGTCGTCGCGCGCGACGCGCGTAGCTCCGCGAAGGCCGCGGATGCGCATTGCGCTCTGGTCTCCGTTGCTCATTTCACCGATTGCACAGTGCCGACCTTCCGGGGTACATCGAGAATCGCATCCGGCAATGCATATCCCTTGTCGGCCCGCACTTCCGCGGCCAATGCGCGCCGCGCGTCATCGAGGGTTCCATCGGCACCGCCAG
>DATNCZ010000194.1:0-4209 GCA_035553335.1 Gemmatimonadaceae bacterium | reverse complement strand
CGATGGGATCGGTGGTGGGTGAGAAGATCGCCCGTCTCGGGCAACGCTCACTGGAGAAGAAGCACCCGCTTGTCATCGTCTGCGCGTCTGGTGGCGCGCGAATGCAGGAGGGCGTGCTGTCGCTCATGCAGATGGCAAAGGCATCCGCCATGCTGTCGCAGTTGGCTGAGCGGCGGGTGCCCTACGTGTCGCTGCTGACGAACCCGACGACGGGCGGCGTAAGCGCCAGCTTCGCCATGCTCGGCGACGCGATAATCGCGGAGCCTGGTGCGGTAGTGGGCTTCGCTGGGCCGCGTGTGATCAAGCAGACCATCGGACAGGATCTACCGGAGGGCTTTCAGACCGCCGAGTTCCTGCTGGAGCACGGTATCGTGGACATCGTGGTACCGCGTCACGAGCTGAAGCCAACGGTAGGTCGCCTTTTACGACACATGAGCGGCAAGCCGGCGGCGACTGGATGGCTCTCGACCTGACGTACCGGGAGACTATCGAACGGTTGTTCGAAAAGACCGGATCGAAGGTGGTTCCGGGACTCGAGCGGACCGAAAAACTGCTTGATGCATTGGGTGATCCGCATCGGAAGTACCCTTCCTTTCACGTCGCTGGAACGAACGGCAAGGGAAGCACGGTCGCGACGCTGGATGCCTTGCTCAGGTTCGGAGGCCGGCGCGTGGGGCGGTACACGTCCCCACACATCGTGGACTTTCGCGAGCGCATCGCGATCGATGGCGTGCCGATCCCGGAGCAGACGCTGCTGGAGTTGTTGCATCGGATCGAGCCGATCGCAGAGTCGCTGGAGGCGACTTTCTTCGAAATAACCACGGTTGCGGCGATGATCTACTTCGCGGAGGCGAACGTCGATGTCGCGGTGATGGAGACGGGCCTGGGAGGCGCTCTCGACAGCACCAACGTGCTGGACCCGGTGGTGGCGACGGTGACCAATATCTCGCTGGACCACACGGAGTATCTGGGCACCACGCTACAGGCGATCGCGGACGAGAAGGGCGGAATCTTCAAGTTCGGCCGGCCCGCGGTGATCGGAGAACCACGGCTGGATATCGCCAAGAGGCTCGCTGAGCGAGCGGCGGAGCGGGGGGCCACTCCGATATCGATCGTGCGCTCCGACTGGCGTGCGTGGTCGGTCTCGCTCGCTGGCGGCATGACGTCATTCACGGCTGCGACGCCGCTGGGGCGCACTCGCCTCTCCACTCCGTTGCTGGGCGAGCATCAGGTCCGCAACACCCTCACTGCTCTCGCGACGATCCACGCCGCCGGGCCGGACTACGCGATCAAGAAGGAGAACATCAACCGGGCGCTGTCCTCCGTCAGCCTTCCAGGACGGTTTCAGCGCATCCGGGACTGGATCTTCGACGTGGCGCACAACGCGGCAGGAGCGCGGGCGCTCGCGGAGACTCTGGCGGCGCGCCCGACGCCTCCGCCGGTGACCATCGTTCTGGGTGTTCTCAAGGACAAGGACTGGTACGGCATGATCGAAGCGTTGGCGCCGGTTGCGAATCATTTCATAATTACCAACCCTCCAAGCGCGCCACCGGAGCGTGCGTGGGACCCGCTGCCGGCGGCGGCGCACGCCAATGCGTGCAAGGTTCCGGTTTCGCTCGACCTCGACTTCGGTGTGGCCATGGAGCGTGCAGCTTCGTTGCCCGGCACCAAGGTCGTCTGCGGATCATTTCACACCGTGGGAGACGCGATGGCGGTGCTGGGGATCGACCCCGCAGCTCGGGCGCCGCGCGGCGCGCGCGACTGATCGAAGCGTGTTTCGCCGAGGCCGCGCCCGTGGCTCACGGGCGCTGGTGGTAGCACGCGCCTCTCCGACCGAATAGGTTTGGACGATGGCGCACACAACACTACCGGGGTTCAGAGATTTCTACCCTGAGCAGTTTGCCGAGCGCGCGTATGTGACCCGAGCGTGGCGTGAGGTTGCACGCCGCTACGCATTCATGGAATACGATGGTCCGCCGCTCGAATCTCTCGAGCTGTACACGGCCAAGAGCGGCGACGAGATAGTCGGCCAGCTGTACAATTTCGTCGACAAGGGCGGCCGCGAAGTTGCGCTGCGTCCGGAGATGACTCCGACGTTCGCTCGCATGGTGAGCGCGCGCGCCAACTCTCTGCGCAAGCCGACGCGCTGGTTCTCGATCCCGCAGTTGTTCAGATACGAACGGCAGCAAAAGGGGCGGCTTCGCGAACACTATCAGCTGAACGTCGATATCGTTGGCGAGGCTGGAGTCGCGGCGGACGCCGAGCTGGTCGCGTGTGCGATCGATATCTGCCGCGAGTTGCGCCTCACGTCGAACGAGGTTGTCGTGCGTGTGAGCGACAGGCGCGTGATGCACGCGTATCTCGCGGCACTCGGCATTCCGTCCAGCGCGTTCGAAGTCGTGCTTGCGGTAACCGACAAGCTGGCGCGGCAGCCGCGTGCGGTGTCTGCGGAGAAGCTTGCGGCGGCGGGGCTGAATGAGCAGCAGGTGAACGCGGTGCTCGACATCACGAGCGCCACGCTCGATACCGTTGCGACCGCGATCCGGACCACGTCCGAGCCTGGCGGTGAGCACGTCGAGGAATTGCGCAGATTCTTCGAGTACGTTGGCACGCTCGTGCCGGACGGGGCTGCGTGGCTCCAGTTCGATCTGTCGATTGTTCGCGGACTCGCGTACTACACCGGCATCGTGTTCGAATTGTTCGACCGTTCCGGTGAGTTTCGTGCGATATGTGGCGGCGGGCGTTACGACAACCTCCTCGGCGCGATCGGCGGCGCAGCGCTTCCGGCGCTCGGATTCGGAATGGGCGACGTCGTACTGACCGAATTGCTGCGCGCTCGCAAACTGCTTCCGGTGACGGAGCCGTCGGTTGATTACTGGCTCACGGCCGATGAGGATGTTCCGTTGACGAAGATCATGGCCGAGGCGGCGCAGCTGAGGGCGCAGGGCTTTTCCGTGGAGTATGCGCTGCGGCATCAGACTCCATCCAAACAGCGCAAGTCGGCGAATGCGGCCGGCGCGCACAGCATCATCCACCTGACGAACGCGGCGGCGGCGGGATCTCATGCCCGATAGCGCGCGCCTCATCCAATACTGCATCCACTGCATCAACTACCGTATCGATGGCTGACGAAAAGAAGCTTCCCACTCGCGCTCAGGACTTCAGCGGCTGGTACAACGAGCTCGTTGTACGCGCGGAACTGGCGGACTACGCGCCGGTTCGTGGATGCATGGTCATCCGCCCGAACGGCTACGGAATCTGGGAGCGCATGCAGCGCCAGCTGGATGACATGTTCAAGGAGACGGGTCACCAGAACGCGTACTTTCCGCTGCTGATCCCACAGAGCTTTCTGCAGAAGGAAGCGCAGCACGTGGAGGGCTTCGCGCCCGAGACGGCGGTTGTGACGTACGGCGGCGGCAAGCAGCTGGATGAGCCGCTGGTGATTCGTCCGACGTCCGAGACGATCATCTACTCGATGTTCGCCAAGTGGGTGCAGAGCTATCGCGACCTTCCGCTGCTGATCAATCAGTGGGCCAACGTGGTCCGTTGGGAGATGCGCACGCGTCTCTTCCTCCGTACGCTCGAGTTTCTCTGGCAGGAAGGACACACTGCGCACGCGACCGAGGCGGAAGCCGAAGAGGAGACGCGCCGGATGCTCGGTGTGTATCGCGACTTCATGGAAGGCTGGATGGCGATGCCGGTCGTGACGGGTAGAAAGAGCGAGTCGGAAAAGTTCGCTGGCGCGCTGCGCACGTATTCGTGCGAGGCGATGATGCAGGACAACAAGGCGTTGCAGGCTGGTACGTCGCACAACCTCGGGCAGAACTTCGCCAGGGCATTCGATCTCACGTTTCAGACCGAAGCGGGCGAGCTGGACTTTGCATGGAATACGAGCTGGGGCGTCTCGACGCGCATGGTCGGCGGACTCGTGATGACGCACGGCGATGATAACGGCCTCGTCACGCCGCCGCTGCTGGCACCCATCGAAGTTGTCATCGTGCCGATCTATCGTACGGACGAGGATCGTGAGCGCGTCATCGCCGCCGCGATGAAGATCAAGGAATCGCTCGGTGCGTGGGAACGTCGGTCGCCTGCACGTCTGCGCATTCACGTCGATGCGCGCGAGGGAATCAAGCCGGGCGCCAAGTATTACGAATGGGAGCTGCGCGGAATACCGCTCCGAATGGAGATCGGTCCACGCGATCTCGA